>JAZQHZ010000246.1:0-3923 GCA_045540855.1 Clostridia bacterium | reverse complement strand
ATCCGATATGGAAGAAGGAAAACAGACCGGGGTTTTTAAGAACACAGAATGAAACGGCTGAAACGAAGGTAAGCAGGAACTGGAAAATTAAAAGAAAATAAAAATGTTTCACGTGAAACATATTTGTTTCATAATTGTGTGATTTTAAATTTGGGGTTTATAGGGATGTTGTTAATTTGGTGCCTGGGGACGTTGTCCCCTGCTTATTTAGCTTAAATTGTTTGTTTTGTGGTACCCCTACTATCTTTTCTTTCAACAGCAAAAGAAAAGATAGCAAAAGAAATGCCGTTCAAGACGTTCCCTCTTGAAAATCTCCCTTGCTGACGCTTGCTCAAAAGAGTGCACCCTCCAAGCGAGATGGAACCATCTGCAGATTTTAATTAGTTCCTTTGAATTAATGTGTTGTGAATTTGCAAGCGAGACCTACAAATTACAAGAAAAGAACCCAACAAAATTACTCTCATTGGGCATCGGGTTTCATCCCGCCGCAACGGCTGGGCAAAGCGAAAGGGGATTTTTAAGGGGAAAACATCTTTTTAAATGTTTTCTCCTTAAACGGCAGTCTTTTGCTTACTTTTCTACTGCTGTAGGTAAAAAAGTAAGTAGGGGTACCAACTGCATAACAATAAGCACTGCATAAGCAGGGGACAAAGTCCCGATGCACTGCATTAACAACATCCCGATAAACCCAAATTTATAAAAAAGAAAGGCAAAATATGTTAGAAACTTCATATATATTCACCCTTACCGTAAATGCAATTTTCGTGAAGGTTTTGCTCACTTTCCCGAAATACATCGTGGAAAACAGTGCAAATGCGGCTTGGATACAAATTCTTTATAACCTCATCATTGCCCTGCTTTTCTATTGCTTTATTATGCGGTTTTACAGAGGTAAACGCAATTTTATAGAAATGTGCGGCTCTAAAACCAAAATAATTACCGGTCTGGCAGTTCTTGCGGTGCTGATAATTAATTTCGTTCCCGTTATCCGCATTTTTCCCGAAACTGTTAAGGCGGTACTGCTTAAGGAAACAAAAACAGAGGTGATTGTAATTGCATTGGCGATTGCTGTTATTTTCGGTGCAAGACTCGGAATTTCCGCAATTGCACGTATCCACCGGATGTTTCTGCCGGTTGCAGGTGTTGTGCTTGCGTTGTTTATGCTGTTTCTGATACCATTTTATAAGATAGAATACATTACACCGATTCTCGGCAACGGTGCAAGGCAGATTTTTGTGAACGGGCTTTCTTCAATGTCACTGTTTTCGGATCTGATAATCCTGAATCTGCTCACGCCGTATTGTAAAAACCTCGATGCGGCGAAAAGATGCGGTAAATTCGCAATAATAACTGCCGGCACTGCCGCAGTTATTATAACTCTGGTCTATTGTCTGACCTTCACCTATCCTGCATCGCAGAATTTTATAATTCCGATGTATCAGATGGCAAGGCTTGTCCATTTAAGTTCATTTTTCAGCCGTTTTGAAGCGTTTTTTGAGTTCGTGTGGTCAATACTGATATTTTTGTATTGCGCATTTTACCTTTATATGATAAGCTACACCGTTCAGATTACTTTCTCATTGAAATACGTAAAGCCGCTGATTTTCCCGATGGGAGTTATCGTGTTTATGCTTTCACTGTTGCCCGATTCAATGATGGCTATGCTTGGAATTGAAGAGATGCTTGTGCGCTATTCCTTCATTCCCGTTTTTGCTCTTTTTGTAATATTTGCAATTGTAAATTTCAGAATTGAAAGGAGTACGGAATGCGAAAACTGTCACTAATAATTTCTTTATGCACCCTGCTTCTTAGCGGATGCTTTGGCAATGAGCCAAATGACACCGCATACATTGCCGCACTTGGTGTTGATATGGCTCAGAACGGCAACTATGATATTACAATCCAGTTTGCCAGACCTAAGCAAATCAGCGGTGGCAGCAGTGAGGAGGGCGGAAAAGGCGGCGAGGGAATTGTTGAAAATATTTCAATTGAAGCTCCAGACGTGTATTCAGCATTGAATATTGCAAACCATATAGTGAGTAAGAAATTTTCGCTTGCACACGCAAAATTAGTGGTTTTTTCAAGTGAAATGGCGAAAAATGGCGTTAGGGACATTATTGAAAGCTTAGGACGAAGCGACGAAATCCGTCCTGATTTAATATGTGCTGTTTCACGTGAAACAGCGAGAGAGTATCTTGAGAATGCACAGCCATTGGTGGAATTGAACCCGGCGAAGTATTATCAGCTGATTTATGAGGAGAATGAAAGCGGAGGAGTGCCGAAAAAGACGGGGCTTGAGGTAATTTTTGAAATAACGGGTGACCATCGTGACACTGTGATGCCGCTTTCGGGAGTAGCAAAGGCAACGGAGGAGGGCAAGCAGAAGTCTGAGGGCGAGTCGCAATCGGACAGTAGCTCGCAAAGTCAGGAAAAGCCGCAGAGTGAGGCACCGGTTAATACCGAGGGATTTCAGTATAAAACAAGAAACTACAAGGCAGGCGAAGTGAAGCTGCTGCAGAAGGATAAAAGTGAGGTCTTAGGAATGGCGGTTTTCAAGGGTGACAGGCTTGTTGCAGAGCTTGGCGAAACGGAGGCTGACATCTACAATATTTTAAACGGCGATTATAAAAATAATTACACTTCATTTTACAACGAGGAAAATCCTGAAAAAGCGGTTAGTGTACTGCTGAGCCAAAGGAATAAGCCGGTTTATAAGGTGGATAAAAAAGAGAAAAAGGTTAAAATAAAGCTCAATCTTGAGGGAAATCTGTATTCACTGCCGTATGATTATGAGCTTGAAAGTGAGATAGAAGGCTTTGAGAAAAATACGGCAGAGGCGATAAGCAAAAAGAGCGAGGAATTTGTAAAAATGATGCGTGATGAGTACGGTGCGGACGTGTTCGGTATCGGGGAAAAGGCACGTGGCTGCTTTGTTGATTTGAAGGAGTTTAATGAGTATAACTGGGACGAGAAATTCAAGGGCTATGAAATTGAGGTTGAGACAAATTTTAAAATCAGACATTCGGGAATTATGTATAGGAGAAAGAAATGACACCGATATGGATAATAATGCTTTCGTCAGCAGCCGCGGCACTGCGTGCCATAGCATACGGGCTGTTTGAATGGAGAGAAAAAAACAGAGCCGGTGCTGTGGGAGTTTTTGTAATTTCAGCTTTTTGTGCCGGAATTGTGGTATTAACACTGATTTCTGTATTGACAAATTCGTAAATTGATAATATAATAAGTAAAGAAAGTTGTCAGCATAAGGGCAGGAGCAGAAATTAATGAGTTTAATCGAGAGATATTACAGATGTTTTTTTACCGGGCACAGGTTTTTGAAAAATCGTGACGAAATTGCAATCGGGATAAAAAACGAGATTGAAAGATTAATAAAAGAACAAAATGTAAAAGAATTTATCACAGGTGGAGCAATTGGATTTGATATGCTCGCCGCAAGGGTGATTTTAAGGCTGAAAGAGACATATGATATAAAGCTGAAAATCTATGTGCCGTGTATTGACCACGATATAAAATGGAGCGAAGCGGACAGAAGGATGTGGAGGACGGTTTCGGAGCAGGCGGACGAGGTTATATATATTACGGACGTGCCGTATACACAAGGGTGTATGCACGCTCGCAACCGTGCGATGGTGAACGATGCACATTTCGGAATTGCGTATTATTGCAGACCGGGAAGTGGAACGGGTGTGACGTTGAGGTTTGCGAAGGAAATGAATTGTGATGTGGTAAATTTGTTTGAGATTTAAAGGGACGAAAGTCCCTTTTTTTAATTGTGAATTGTTGCAATTCACAATTTTGTAAATTTGGGTTTGTCGGGGTGTTTGCACTTGCCCGAACGATTCAAACGGGCTCTGCCCCAAGACGTTCAGTTTTAATTGTTTGCAACGTATATCCCCGGTTCT
>JAZQHZ010000245.1:0-1660 GCA_045540855.1 Clostridia bacterium | reverse complement strand
AGATTTTCAAGAGGGAATTTCCCTCTTGAACGGCACTCTTTTTCGTTCTTTTTCTGTTGCTGATGACAGAAAAAGAACCGGGGATATACGACGCAAGCAATTAAAACTGAACGTCTTGGGGCAGAGCCCGTTTGAATCGTTTGGGCGAGTGCAACCATCCCAACAAACCTAAATTCACACAAAAACAGCAATCCTCACGGATTGCTGTTTTTGCATCACTTTTCCACAACTCCCGTTGTAGTTCTGACCTCAAACACGCCGCCTGCGGCAGTGTTCGCTCCCTTCGTCTTAAATTTCACCACAACGCTCGTCTTGTCACCGATTACATCCTTCGGTATCTCATAATACGTATAAATCAGATTTCCCGGATTATTATTGTTGAGCGTAGCTTCACCTATTACAACGTCATCTGCCATAATATCAAATTTACGTGTATAGCTCACGCCGTCAACCGAGAAGCCACCGTCACCGCCCCAATACAGTGCCATAACGTAATTCGTCTGCGACGGGTCAATCTCCATTTCATAGCTGAAGAAGCCACCTTCACCTCTCGCATCTCGCCAGCTTCTTGCCACTGTATCGAAATATCCCGAGAAGGAATTGCCATTCTCCATTGCGTGGTCAACCTCCGGCTGCTGCTCACCCGTACGCACCGTATCAACCGTCACCGCATCAAGTGCCGCAGTGAACTCATCCTTCACAATCTCATCGTTCTCGCCGTATAAATTCCAGTACAGCGAATATCTCTGATGATGAATGTCAAAATACGGTAAGAGCGTGATTGTTGTGTCGCCTGCCGTCATTGTAAATTCAAGCCTTGATAAATCAGATACACTTATAAATGTATCCGGTGCCTTATCCACCACAACCAGATCCGGCACGTTTATTCTTGCGTATGAATCAAGTGCAGTGTGGTCGCTCTGGATATCCGATGCCGGGAAATTCTCTGTTCCCAATGCACCCGCAAGCACCACCGGACCGTACATAAACGCAACCTTATTCACACTGTCACGTGCAGTGTAGGTATGAAGTCCCATCGGGAAACGCACCTTAATTATGTCGCCCTCGCTCCATACTCTCTCGATTGTGTAATAGCCCGCTTCGCTTACGTATACTGTCTCCTCGTCATTCACCGTAATTTCAGCCGCCGCTGCAATCCACGCCGGAATTCTCACGTTGATTTTCGCACTCGCATTGCCCTTGTCGATTGTGATAAGGGTAGTATCCTCATACGGATAATTCGTCTGCTGAGAAATCGCAAGTCCCTTTTCCGTCCACTCAACGCCTGACGAAATGAACTGGTTTACATAAAAATCTGCTCCGTCCTTGTAATAGATATTTCTCGTATATCTTCCCGGATTTTCCATACCGCTGCCCACACAGCACCAGAACGAGTTTTCAAGCGTTGAATACACCTTAAAATGTCCCGGAGTTGTAGCCATAAAATACGTTTTCATACCCGTATCCGGGTCCTGCGATGCTAAGATATGATTAAATAGAGCCTTTTCGTAATAATCCATATACTCCGCCTTGTGCTCCCACGCATAGAGATGCTCCGCAAGTCTCATCATATTATATGTATTACACGTTTCGCACGTCTGCGTGCCAAGCACCTCTTCCGTAACAGTGCCGAAATGCTCGTAATTCGAAGTCGGATCGT
>JAZQHZ010000244.1:0-7768 GCA_045540855.1 Clostridia bacterium | reverse complement strand
AGTTTCATTTCGTAAAAAAACGCATAACGACAGGCGTTCCTCGATGGGACGCCCGTCGTTCGCAAAAGAAAATAAATTTCTGATTTTATATTTTTCTTAAACCGTTATGCGTGGTCTGACCAATTTGTCGACGGTCTGAGCAACGGCACAATGCCGTTGCTGTATCCTTAAATCGTAAATTCATACTCACCGCTGCCCACTGTCATTTCATCCATTCCTTCAATAATGATTTTTGCGGTAGTGTTGGCAGGTATGCTGAATTTGTAATGTACCTTCCCTGCATTCTTTTTCCATTGGGATTTTATCATACCGTAAGGCGAATTGTGATATGCCTTTGCATATGTCATTTCACCGCCCACAGTAGGCTTCAGGGTAATTTTCTTATAGCCCGCTTCATCCATACGTATACCTGCAATTGTGCCAAACATCCACTCACCCACTGCACCGTAGGAATAGTGATTGAATGAATTCATCGCAATATCTCCGAAGGTATCAGTTTCTGCAATGTATGAATTCCAGCGCTCCCATATTGTGGTTGCACCGTTTTTGACGCTGTAAAGCCAGCTTGGGAATTTTTCCTGTTCAAGCAAGGCAAATGCCATATCGGTAAGCCCCACCTTTTCAAGTGCCGGTGCAAGATGCGATATTCCCAGAAATCCGACTGATAAGCAGTTGTCACGTTCTTCAATCGAACGTCTGAAGCATTCTCTTGTATGCGGTAGCTTTTCTTCATCAATCAATCCGAAATCAATCGCAAGTGCATATGCAGTCTGCGACGGACGGTTTTCGCCGTTTTCACTGTAATAGGTTTTGTTTATTCCTTCCTTGCTCTGCTCGCCCCAATATGCAATCGAGCCGTCGGAGCACACCCACGCTTCATTAAATGCCTTTTTCACTGCTTCATATCTTGCAAAGTATTTTTTCGCATCATTTTCAAGCCCGAGAATTTCAGCTATTTTAGACAGCAGCTTTGCAACATACGCTGCATATGCGGTTGCCGATAATATAAATGGAGTTGATTCGTCAAACGTCAGGTGGTCACCACGTGACTGCTGTACCTGAATATACGGTTCTTTCGATAAATCCGACTCTGCCTTTTCAGAGTCAACCGTTCTTTCGCCGCAATTCTGACGTTCAGGCAATGACTGATACTCCACCCAGCTACGCATCATTTCATAGTTGTCACGTAAAATATTTATATCGCCGTATGCCTTATACATTTCCCATGGCACAATCACAGCCGCATCGCCCCAGCCTGCACAACCACCCATAGGTCGGTTGTCTCCGCCAAGCGGTGCAGTATCGGGCACTGCTCCCTTGCGGTTATACATAATCTGTGCATCTCGCACGTCGATAAGCCACTTATTCATAAAGGCTTTGACATCCATATTATACGCCGCAGTTGCCGCAAAAACCTGTGCATCACCCGTCCAGCCCATACGCTCGTTACGTTGCGGACAATCGGTATATACAAGCAGTGAATTATCACGTTGTCCCCATTGGATATTGCTCTGCAGCTTATTTATAAGCGGATTTGAACATTCAAAATCACCCGTCACCTCGGTGGTATTTGTAATGGTTATACCTGTAACCTCCATAATCTGCGAAAGCTCACAGCCGGTTATTTCTATATAACGGTAGCCGTGTGAAGTAAACGTCGGAAAGAATGTTTCGCCCTCTTCCTTGCCCGAAAGAATAAACATATCCGTATTAGCGGCGGTACGCAGATTTGCAAGATAAATTCTTCCGTCACGATAGCACATTTCACCGTAACGCAACTTTATACTCTGTCCCTTTTCACCCTTTATTTTTACTCTTACACTTCCGACTATATTCTGTCCCAAATCATAGATTTGGTGTCCCTTTGGATTTTCACCTATGTATTTTCCTTCTATTTCACGCTCAATTTCAGCTAATGTTCCCACCTGCGAAACAAGCTCAAATTCCAGGCTATCACGCATTCCGTTTGTAGGTATTACAGGCTCTGACCACGCTTCCACACTACAATTTCTCCAGCGATTGTCATTTAAGTCATTCCAGTCAAAGGCATTTTTCGTGTCCCAGTATTCGCCCTGAAGATAATCGGAGTTTATTACGTGTCCCTTATTTGTATACTGCCAGTCCTCGTCTGTTGTGATTGTTTCTGTTTCACCGTTTTCGTAAGTAACCACAAGCTTTGCAATAAAGGAATTTTTCTTTCCGTATATCATCGGCTTGGCATTATACGCAAGGTATCCGGTATAATAGCCCTTTGCAACCGTTGCACCGATTGTATTTATTCCGTCCTTTATCTTATCGGTTACATCGAAGGTCTGATAATATATGCGTTTTCTGTAATCGGTAAAGCCCGGATTATAGAAGCTTGTATTCACCCTTTCGCCGTTTATATACGCATCGTAAAAGCCACGTGCAGAGGAATACAGTCTTGCACTTGCTATTTTGCCACTTAATTCAAATGGTTTACGGAAGTTTAGTGTTGGTGATGCAGTTGTAATATTGAATTCGTTTTCAACTATCAGTGTGCCATTCTCAATTCTGCCGAGCATTGACAAATAGCTTTCATCACTGAATGCCTCGTTTAAATATATGCTTTCGCCGTCAGGTGATGCTATGACGAGCTTTTTCACTTCAAGCCTGCCTGTCGCCTTAAAGCCGAAATTCATCAGAGTAAGCTGTCTGGGATGATGTCCCTTTTCGGGATTTATAAGACGTTTATTTTCTATTACGGCTTTGCCGTTTAAAATAACCGTACCTATCCCCTTTTTCATTTCAATACGGATATGATTTGAGCTTTTTGGATAAGCAGAAGCACTTTCCATAAGCACAACCGCACTCACTCCGTCATCCCACGCATTGTCGCTGTATTCATATACCTTTATTTCATCTGCACTAAGCTCGATTAATGTATAGTTATCCTTATCCCTTGCACCGATTACAAAGCCCGCCTTTTCACCGTCAAGAGTGAAATCCGCATCAATTGCGTATTCAGGAAGTCCGTCTGTATTTATGGTATCGCCCGGATTTGAAATCCACTTTGCACCACTCCATACGGCTTCATTATTGCCCATAAGCCCTGTTTCAAAGTATGCAATATCACTTTCAGCTTCACCTGCATTATCGGTTACCACATTCACACGCCAAAAATAGCGTGTCATCGGCTCAAGTGCTGTGCCGTCATATGTAATTGCAATGCTTTCGCCGCTGTTTACTTCCTTATCCCAGACAAGACTTGTGAAATCAGGATTTTCACTCACCTCAATGTGGTAGCTCGCCTGCAAGACATTGTTTTGCGTGCTTCTGAGCTTATACGAAAAAATCGGTCTTTCGTCAATTCCTATCGGATTTACAAGCGATTGTGTACGCAAATCATATATTTCAAGTTTTTTCATAGCTTTATTCCCTTTTTTTAGTTTATATTAAAATTATAGCATAGCAAATTTATAGTGTCAATTCAAAAATTCCCGTTTTTCTCTTGTTTTTACTGCATTTTTTCTTAAAAGTCCTTGACAAATATATCAACCTGTGATAAAATAATACCGATTTTGAATAAAAGGCGATGAAAAAATCCAGTAGATATATTTCCGCCATAAGAGAGTATGGGTTATTGAGCTGTGAGCCTGTGCGGTAAGGGATGTATTGAAATTTCGTTTTGGAGCTGTGTTTCTGAAGTCTGAAGATGTGTAGGAAATGACGTGTAGCGGCGTTATACGCTTTTAATTAAGGTGCCGGCAGTTGCCGGAAGTCGGGTGGTACCGCGGAGCTTTGTAAATTATGCGCTTCGTCCCTATGGAAGTATTTCCTTAGTGACGGAGCATTTTTATTGTATTTTTTGAAAGGAAGAAGAAGATGAAAGAACAGATTCAACAGATTAAGGCTGATGTTGAAGCAATATTAGCCACTGCCACTGATCTTGATACACTTGAAAACATCCGTATCAAGTATTTGGGCAAAAAGGGTGAGCTTACTGCTGTTTTAAAGGGCATGGGCAAACTTTCACCCGAAGAGCGTCCTGTTATCGGCGCACTTGTAAACGAAGTGAAGTCAGCTCTTGAAAATGAGCTTGACGCAAAGAAGGCTCAGATAAGTGAAAAGCTTGAAGCCGAAAAATTAAAGGCAGAGGTTATCGACGTAACAATGCCGGGCAAAAAGAGCGTTGCAGGCAAGCTGCATCCGCTTACAAAGGTAATGAACGAGATTAAGGACATCTTTATCGGAATGGGCTTCCAGATCGCAGACGGTCCTGAGGTTGAGTATGATTACTACAACTTTGAGGCTTTAAATATCCCGAAGAACCATCCGGCTCGTGATACTCAGGATACATTCTATATCGAAGATAACATCGTGTTAAGAACACAGACATCACCGATGCAGATTCGTGTAATGGAAAAGACAAAGCCGCCGGTAAGAGTTATTGCACCGGGCAGAGTTTACAGAAGTGACAGCGTGGATGCTACTCACTCACCTGTTTTCCATCAGATTGAGGGACTTGTTGTAGATAAGAACGTAACAATGGCTGACCTTAAGGGTACACTTGAGATGTTCGTAAAGTCGCTTTACGGCGAGGAATCAAAGGTTCGTTTCCGTCCGCACCACTTCCCGTTCACAGAGCCGTCAGCTGAGATGGACGTAAGCTGCTTCGTATGCGGCGGCAAGGGCTGTGGCGTATGTAAGGGCGAAGGCTGGATTGAGATTTTAGGCTGCGGTATGGTACACCCGAAGGTACTTGCAAACTGCGGTATTGATCCGGAGGAATATTCAGGCTTTGCGTTCGGCGTAGGTCTTGAGAGAATTGCGATGGGTAAGTATGATATTGACGACCTGCGTTTATTCTTCGAGAATGACCAGAGATTCTTAGACCAGTTCTGATGAATCGGGTTATGATTATCGGCTTTTCAGGTTCCGGCAAATCTACTCTTGCAGGGCAGATTGCAAAATTAATCGGAACAGAGCCGACATATATGGACTCACTTAATTTCCTTCCCGGCTGGGTTGAAACTTCAAGAGAGTACAAACGTGATAAGCTTGCACCAATTCTTGAATGTGATAAATGGGTTGTTGACGGCTCATACCGTCAGATATTTTATAAAGAAAGAATTGAAAAAGCTGACACAATTATTTTTCTTGATATGAACCGCTTGCTTTGTCTTTACAGCGTCATCAAAAGACGAATAATGTATAACGGTAAGGTTCGCCCCGATATGGCGAAGGGATGTCCCGAAAAAATTGATTTTGAATTTTTGAAATGGGTAGTTCTTGACGGACGAAAGAAACGTCCCAAGTTCTACCGTGAATTAGAGGAAATCCGCAAAACCTTTGGCGACACTAAAAAGATTTATATCTTCAAGCGACCAAGACAGGTTAAGAATTTTCTCGATAAATTATCGAAAGGAATGAATATATAATGAAATTACCTATGAGCTGGCTTTCGGATTATACTGATATTACAGGTATTTCTCCGAAGGAATATGCAGATAAATTAACTATGACAGGCTCGAAGGTTGAGGGTGTTGAAAACCTCGGCGAGGAGCTTGAAAAGGTGGTTGTCGGTGAGGTATTGACTTGCGAAATGCACCCCGACAGCGACCATCTCCACGTATGTATGGTAAACGTTGGTGAAGAGGCTCCGATTCAGATTGTGTGCGGTGCTCCCAATGTTGCCGTAGGACAAAAGGTTCCCGTTGCTTTAAACGGTGCTATACTCCCCGGCGGAATCAAGATTAAGAAGGGCAAGTTAAGAGGCGTTGAGTCAAACGGTATGATTTGCTCACACGAGGAAATGGGTATTGAGCCGTCACGTCTTGGCTATGAGCCGGAGTACGGTATTCTTGTACTTCCCGAGGACGCAGTAATCGGCAGTGATGTTAAGGCTTTATATGGTCTTGACGAAAATGTTGTTGAGTTTGAAATCACATCAAACCGTCCGGACTGCTTCTCAATTATAGGTCTTGCAAGAGAAACTGCTGTTTCATTTAACAAGCCGTTTAATATTCCGGAGATTAAGTTCAGCGAGAACAGCGACAATATCAATGACATTGTTTCAATCGAGATTGCTGATAAGGATAAGTGTCAGAGATACTCATCACGTGTTATAAAGAACGTCAAGATTGGTCCGTCACCTAAGTGGATGCGTGAGAGACTTGAGGCTTGCGGCGTTCGCTCAATCAATAATATGGTTGACATCACAAATTACGTGCTTTTAGAGTACGGTCAGCCGATGCACGCTTTCGATTTACGTGACCTTGACGGTGGCAAGATTGTTGTCCGTCGTGCAGCTGACGGCGAGGTTATAAAGACTCTTGACGAGCAGGACAGAGCATTAACAACAGATGACCTTGTAATTTCAGATGCTTCAAAGGCAGTTGCAATCGCAGGTGTAATGGGCGGCTTCAACAGCGAAATCAAGGAGGATACCGAAACAGTTGTATTTGAGTCAGCTACATTTGACGGTGCTTCGGTAAGACTCACAGCTCAGCGTGTAGGCTTAAGAACAGAGGCTTCATCAAGATATGAAAAAGGACTTGACTACAACAACACAGTTCCGGCACTTGAAAGAGCTTGTCAGCTTGTTGAAGAGCTTGGCTGCGGTGAGGTTGTTGGCGGTATGATTGATGTTTTAGGTAACACTCCTACTCAGCCGACACTTGCATTCAGACCTGAGAAAATAAACAACTTCTTAGGTACAGATGTTTCAACTGATGAAATGGTAAGAATCTTAACTGCTTTAGAGGTTAAGGTTGACACCGACAATATGACACTCGTTCCGCCGTCATTCCGTCCTGACTTACTCTCTGAGGCTGACATTGCAGAGGAAATCGCACGTTTCTATGGCTACGATGTAATTCCTACTACATTACTCAGCGGTGAGGCCACAAGAGGAATGAAGACTATCGAGCAAAAGACACAGGATAAGATTAACGAAATCTTGACTGCACAGGGCATGAGCGAGATTTACACATACACATTTGTAAGCCCGTCAATCTTCGATAAGTTAAATATCAGTGCTGAAAGCGAATTGAGAAACGTTGTTAAGATTACAAACCCGCTTGGCGAGGACACTTCTGTAATGCGTACAACAACAATCGCAAGTATGCTTGAAACACTTGCAAGAAACTACAATTACAGAAACACAAACGTTAAGATGTTTGAGGCAGGTAAGATATTCATCCCGAACGGTCAGGGACAGTTACCGGATGAGCCGGTTGTTGTTACAATGGGTATGTACGGAAATGTTGATTTCTTTGACTTAAAGGGAATCTGTGAATCGCTCTTTGAAGAACTTCACATTTCAAACGTAAGCTATGAGGCTACAAGTGAAAACCCGACATATCATCCGGGACGTTGTGCTGTTGTTAAAGCAGGCAACAAGGTTATCGGTACAATCGGTCAGATTTTACCGTCAGTTGCAAAGAAGTTCGGTATTGATACAGAGTGCTATGTTGGCGAGTTAAAGCTTGCAGAGATGATTAAGGCTGCAAACAACAACGTTAAGTATACTCACCTTCCGAAGTATCCGGCACTCACACGTGACTTCTCAATCTTACTTGATAAGGAAACTCCGGTTGCTGAAATCGAGAAAGTTATGAAGAAGTCAGCAGGCAAGCTGCTTGTTTCACTCCAGCTTTCAGATGTTTATGAGGGACACCAGATTCCGGAGGGCAAGAAGTCAGTAATGTACAAGGCTGCATTCCGTGCTGATGACCGTTCATTAACAGGTGAAGAGGCAGACAACTTACACGATAAGATTGTAAAGAAGCTTGAAAGTGCACTT
>JAZQHZ010000243.1:0-4639 GCA_045540855.1 Clostridia bacterium | reverse complement strand
TGTCTTCCTAAGACCGCTTGGCCTCCGACTTGATATATGCTGGTGTTTGATAAATACAGCAAGTGTATGATTACACCGTTGCGTGAAATATCGGTTAAGAAGCAGGCTGAAAAGTTCAAAGCAAAAAAGAAAAAGACGACGCAGACTAAGAAAGCGGCATAGGAGGTGTGAGATTTGAGGATACCTACGATTTGCCGTTATTGCGGCGGGAAGGTTAAATTAGCAGACAGTAGCAAGATATTCGGTAAAAGCTACGGCAAGATATATCTGTGCACGAACTGCAATGCATTTACAGGCACACATAAGAATTCAAACAAGCCACTTGGTACGCTTGCAAACAGTATTTTAAGAGCAAAGCGTAAAGAGGCACACGAGGTATTTGACAGCTTTTGGAAGAAAAAGGGAATATCCAGAACGCAGGCATATAAATGGCTGGCGAAGAAAATGGACTTGCCGTATAAGGCGACACATATAGGATATTTCGAGATTGAAGACTGTCAGAGAGTAATTGATTTATGTAAAGTAAACAAATAATGGAGGTACAAAATTATGGCATTGAACAGAGTTATATTGATAGGCAGATTAGTAAGGGATGTAGAGGTAAAGACATTCGGAGAAGGTGTAAAGCTTGCAAGTTTTACTCTTGCGGTGGACAGACGTTTTAAGGGTAAGGACAAGAATCAGCCGTCGGCTGATTTTATCCCGGTAAGCGTATGGCGTAAGAGTGCGGAGTTTGCCGAGAAGTATTTCTCAAAGGGTAAGCAGGTGTATGTAAGCGGTGCATTGGAAACGTACAGCTATGAAAGCGAAGGCAGAACGATGCACGGATTCAGAATCAATGCAGATGAAATTGGTTTTGCAGACAGCATAAAGTCTGATAATGCTCCGGCAAAAGAAACTGACAGCAATACATACGAAGCTGATGAATTCAGTGATTTCGCAGATGCATTCGACGATGATCTACCGTTTGATTTAGGGTAAGGATAAAGAGGAGAGTAATCTCCTCTTTAAACCGTAAAAGTATGAAAGGATTTAAAGTTATGAGGGAAATAAAGCCAATAAAAGAAGTGTCAGGAACTCTCGCATACCGCTTAGAAAGAGGCTATCGTGCGGTAATCTGCTGCTCGGACGGAAATACATTTTTCACGTCGTTGGTAGAAGATATACGCAACAGCTCGGTAAGCGGTGTAGAGATTGAAACCATGAACACGATATATAAACTCACATACGCACATGAATTGCCTTGTGCAGTGTAATACAAGGGAGCCGTACTTGCTTTGCAGGTACGGTTCTTTTATGTGGTTATACTTGATTTTATGCAGAAGTTATGATATAATATGGTAAAATATAGCATAACGAGGCAAATAAAATGAGAGATAACGATGATATAATTTTTGAAACAGAGCAAACAACCTGGGATTTTGAAGGTTGGATAGAGGATGGATTGACAAAAGCAGAGAGGATAATAGAAGAAGATAAGCCGGATTCAGACACTATAAAATAAATTGAAAAAATATCAAGAGCCCATAACTCACCTGAGTTATGGGCTCTCCTGTTACCTACCTCACCTCACACAACAGCATACGCACGATTGCGAACATAGCATTATCCACTGCCGGGACATCCCGGTAGCACATATCAACGCTGAACTGTTCCTCGGGATTAAATGACGGATCAGCTGCCATATACAGCCTGATATACGCCTCTTCCTTGGCAGTGGTGTAGTCCATAGTACCGTCGGCAATTCCTGATATGAGGTCAGCAATCAGTGTCCGTACCGTAGCTTCATTTTCAGCATAAACCTCCGGTCTTAAATACATATCACGTGCCTGCAGCAGTGCATTTGTGGCAGTGGCTGAAAGTACGGTATAGCTGTAGCCGTTGGTTTCATTGGCTATTACAGCCCGGCGGATACGTGTATTCGCCATTCCACGGGCCAAACCGTATTCAAAGCCGTTCTGCACATCCTCTAAAATATCGCCCATGATGTTTTCGACTATTTCAACACTCTCGTCGGTTGCAATGTCGGGTACCGAATATTCGGGTATTTCTGTCGCAGTGGCACTCGCAGATGTTAATGCAAGTAATAATGCGGTTAATGTAAATATCTTCTTCATAATTTTAAGTTCCTTTCTCATTTCTCTGTTTTGATTTTTAATGTAATTTTTCATTTCCTTTACCTCCTTGTGTTTTTGTGATTTTATTGTATCAGACAAAAAATAAGAAGTCAAATTTGAAACAAAGTAAAAATTCAACTCCACGTATTGTCCCGGGACAACATATATGCTACAATAACAGTGTAAAAATGGTAAGCAGCTAACATGGTAAGCAGTTAAGATGGTTTAAGAGTGCTATCCTTCGGGATAGGTGTGTCTTGAACCATCTTTTTTTCATTTTTACGGAAAACAAAATATTTTAAGGTGAATGAAGCATACGGATATCTTTCGTATGCGTTTTTGTTTGCCATAAAACTTTAAGGAGGTGTGAATTTTAAAATTCAAAAAACAGTGTCGGAAACAAAAACATTAAAAAATAAGGAGGAAAAAGAATATGTTTGATATCGACAACGAAAAAGGATTTGATATGCTGGAGGGTTTAGGCGATCTGGATTTAGGGAGCAGTGCAGATGAATTCATAAGCATTGACGATGCACCTGATATGTCATTGATATTTGATGATAAGGAACCTGACAAGACGGAGGAACCCAAGACAACAGAACAGGAAGAAAAGAAGACGGAGGTAAAAGTAAATGAGGGAAAGACAGAAGAAGTGGTTAAAGAAGCAGATTCGGCCGATACAGCTCAAGACAGCACAGCGGATCTATTTGAAGCAGCAATCGCAAAAGCTGAGACGAAGCAGGCAGAAAGTGTTAAAAACGGTTTAACAGACAAGCTGCCCGTATTCTCGTATGCGAATGTTAATGAGGAAATAGTGGATACATCAAAAACGTTTGAACAATTGAGAGATGAAAAGGCTGAGGATTTTCCTGAGCTTGACGACGGTAACAGTGTTTCGTGGAAGATGGTTTACGGTACTGTTACAAAGCACGTCACAAAGCCTAATAAGACAACTATTGCAAGTCTTAAAAAGGAAATTGAGGGGTCAAAGACGTTTCTGGATTCACTTAAAAAAGTTAAAGGCGAGGTTACGTGTAAGGTTACACCTACAATCTCTGCCAAGAAGAAGGGTACAGCGTATAAAGGCGTATATAAGTCCGTAAACGAAGCGGATAAGAGCGGTAAGCATATTTCGTTCGTACCTGCACAGGACGGTAATGTATATGAGATACGCAAGAACTCAATAGGTACCTTTATTGCAAAGACTGATAAGGTTTCGATGTTAGACAGGATAAAGCCGGGATTTATTCCGGCTTTGCCTAAGATATCGTACTATATACTTTCAGAGGTAATTGCATTTTTTAAGTCATATATAAATGACGAAAATCAGTATGAAGCTCTGGTGTATATCTATTGGTCAGTTAAGCAGAATGGATATTGTGTATATGTCCCGGAACAGACAGTTTCCAAAACACGAATCAATGCCACCCTTCCGTCGCTTGACGATGACAACTTCATTCTTGTTATGGAGATACACTCGCACAACACAATGCCGGCGGTGTTTTCACCTACGGACAATGCCGATGAGAAAGCTACACGTCTATATACTGTGATAGGTAGGCTTGATAAGGTGTTCCCCGATATCAAAACAAGGATTTCGGTAGGCGGTAAGTATGTTGAAATCGAGCCGTCAGAGGTATTTGAAGGAGTAAAGGGCAGATTCAATGGATATTGGTCGAACAATATTAAAATTGCGACATCATCTGCCGAGGAGGTGTCACAATGAAGCTGGCAAAAAATAGACCTGTAAAAATACTGATTATCGGAGCAGGTGGTACCGGCGGATATGTGATTCCACATCTGTACAGGATTGCATTTGCATCAAACAGGCCCTGCAGAGTAATCATTGCAGACGGTGACCTTGTAGAGGAAAAGAATCTCATACGTCAGAATTTTGCTAATTGTGATATTGGTGAAAATAAGGCAGAGGTAATGGCACAGCGGTATTCGGATGTGTTCGGTATAGAAACGGAATATGTTCCTGACTATATTGAAAACGAGAAGAGGTTGTGTGAATTGCTTGAAGTACCGGGAAGAGCGTACTATTCAAGAGAGCCTAAGCCTATACCGATTCTTATCGGAGCGGTGGACAATAATCGTTCACGGGTAATGTGTAATAATGTTTTTAACAAGCTTAATGATATTATTTACATTGATTCCGGCAACGAGGAGTTTGCAGGTCAGGTAGTATGCGGTGTGAAAATGAACGGCAGAGTACTGAGCAAGCCTGTGGCGAAGATTTATCCTGACATATTAAAGGATACGGAGAAATTTCCGTCCGAGCTCTCATGTGCAGAACGAAGCGTATCAGCACCTCAGACTATTGCGGCGAATGTGTTTGCAAGTACGGCGATTGTATCAATGCTATATTATCTGCTAATTGAAGGAAACCTCAAAACCAACCGCATTGCATTTTCGTCAAGACGGTTGCTGATGAAATCATTATCGTGAAGGAGAAAAAATAATGGAGGAGAAATATTATGTACTTGAACGGTTTGCGGAGCTTAACAGAAGCATTACGG
>JAZQHZ010000242.1:0-5131 GCA_045540855.1 Clostridia bacterium | reverse complement strand
TTTCTACCTACAGCAGTAGAAAAGTAAGCAAAAGAATGCCGTTTAAGGGGAAAACATTTTAAAAGATGTTTTCCCCTTAAAAATCCCCTTTCGCTTTGCCCAGCCGTTGCGGCGGGATGAAACCCGATGCCGGACAAGAGTAATTTTGCTTGGTTTATTTTTTGCAATTTGTGGGTTACGTTTGCAAATTTAAACTGCACCCTCTTGCAAAATCCCACGACACCTTCGTATGCAGGCATTGCCTGCCGCTGCACTATTTAAAGGGAGATTTTCAAGAGGGAATTTCCCTCTTGAACGGCATTCTTTTTCGTTCTTTTTCTGTTGCTGATGACAGAAAAAGAACCGGGGATATACGTTGCAATCAATTAAAGCTGAACGTCTTGGGGCAGAGCCCGTTTGGATCGTTTGGGCGAGTGCAAACATCCCGACAAATTCAAATTTTCCACAAAAACAAAACCGGGCTATTGCTTATTGCAATAGCCCGTTAAATTCAATTATACATCCAGATTAGTAACATACTTAGCATTAGCCTCGATAAACTCTCGTCTCGGCTCTACCTTGTCGCCCATAAGGATTGTGAAGGTTTCGTCTGCTAAAACTGCGTCCTCTAACGTTACCTGTAAGAGTGTACGTGTCTCCGGGTCCATTGTTGTTTCCTTTAACTCCGGCGGGTCCATCTCGCCTAAACCCTTGTAACGCTGTACCTTACAGCCCTGTCCCATTTCCTTTATGAGAATATCACGCTCGTCATCCGTGAAGGCAAATCTCTCTACAAGATTCTTGTTCTTGCCCTTGAATACCTTGTATAAAGGCGGCTGTGCAATGTAGATATTACCGTTGTCGATAAGCGGTCTCATATAACGGAAGAAGAATGTCAGAAGCAGTGTTCTTATGTGCGAGCCGTCAACGTCGGCATCCGCCATAATGATGATTTTTCCGTAGTTGAGCTTTTCAAGATTGAATTCGTCACCGATTCCTGCACCTAATGCCTGAATAACCGGAAGAAGCTTCTCGTTTGAATATACCTTGTCAATTCTTGACTTCTCTACGTTTAACATCTTACCCCAGAGCGGAAGAACTGCCTGGAAACGTCTGTGACGTCCCTGCTTTGCACTACCACCCGCACTGTCTCCCTCGACGATGAAGAGCTCTGCATAATCCTCGCCCTCGTCTGTACAACGTGCCAATTTACCAAGAAGTGATGAGTTGCCCGAAGCACTGTCCTTTCTTGAACGCTCTCTTGCACTCTTTGCAGCCTCTCTTGCACGTGCTGCTGCAAGTGTCTTTTCGATGATTGTCTTTGCTACTCTCGGATTTTCCTCTAAGTATTCTGAAAGCTTCTCATTTAAAGCACCCTCAACCAACGCTCTCGCCTCGCTGTTACCGAGCTTTGCCTTGGTCTGTCCCTCGAACTGTGCCTCCATCACCTTTACGCTGATGATTGCGGTGAGACCTTCTCTTGTGTCCTCACCTGAGAGGTTTGCATCCTTTTCCTTTAAGAAATTATGCTTTCTTGCGTAGTCGTTTATAACTCTTGTAAGGCCTGACTTGAAGCCTGTTTCGTGAGTACCGCCGTCAACTGTTCTGATGTTGTTTGCGAACGACGAAAGGGACTCTGAATATGCGGTTGTATACTGCATTGCAACCTCAACCATCATATCCGACTTCTCTGCCTCGAAGTAGATTATATCGTCCTGAATTGCATCCTTGCCGCGGTTTAAGTAGGTAACAAATTCCTTGATACCGCCCTCTGCATAGAAGGTATTTGTACGCGGCTCCTCCTCACGCTTGTCCGTAAGAATGATTTTGATGCCCTTGTTCAGAAATGCCTGCTCACGTAAACGTGTCTTTAAGATTTCATACTCAAATTCAAGGGTTTCAAATATCTCGCCGTCAGGCATAAATGTAATCTTTGTACCTGTCTTTGTTGTGTCGCCTATAACCTTTAATTTACAGGTCGGTGTACCACGCTCATAGCTCTGATAGTGGATATGCTCACCGTCTGAAACCTCAACCTCAAGACGTGATGAAAGTGCATTAACAACCGATGAACCAACGCCGTGCAGACCACCCGATACCTTGTATCCGCCGCCGCCGAACTTTCCGCCTGCGTGAAGGATTGTCAAAACAACCTCAACAGTCGGGATGCCCTGCTGCGGGTGGATTCCTACCGGGATACCACGTCCGTTGTCTGTAACCGTTACGCTTCCGTCAGCATTGATGTCAACGAGGATTTCGTCACAGTAGCCTGCCAGTGCCTCGTCAATGGAGTTATCCACAATCTCGTAAACGAGGTGGTGGAGTCCGGCTGATGAGGTCGAGCCGATGTACATACCCGGTCTCTTTCTTACAGCCTCAAGTCCTTCAAGAACCTGTATTTGGTTTTCGTCATAGACAGTTTCAATCTTTTCGAGTTCGCTCATTAGATTCAATCTCCTTTATTTAAAACGTTCCTTCTGATTTCTTCGCACGGTTACCTAAAACCTTTGAAGAAAGCGAGGATAAATATATTTTGTCTTTATTTTTGTGTCCTGTAACTATAAATGATACGGGCAGCTCCTCGGTGGCATTTGAAAGCCGTCCCTCGGCCTGTGCCCTCGGCAGAAAGTCTCTGCCCTGACGTGAAACGGTGGTGTTATCCATATCGAATATGCCGATTATATCACGTGAATTTAAGATTAAATTATTACCTGCGTGGATATACATTAAATTATCATTCCTTTATCAATCCTGAATAACTTCGTATCCTCTGTGCTTTCAATTATATCCGTATCCGTTGAGGTGATAAGCACCTGCTTGTCGCGGATTTTCTGCGAAAGATACATTCGTCTATTAATATCAAGCTCGCTCATTATATCGTCAAGCAGCAGTACGGGATACTCGCTTTTAATATGCTCGATATAGTCCGCCTGTGCTATTTTCATACTCAATGCGGCGGTACGCTGTTGCCCCTGTGAGCCGTAGAGCCGGGCTTCGTTGGAATTTATCGTGATGCTCAGATCATCACGCTGAACGCCCCATTGCGCACTTGTCATCTCAATTTCACGTTGCTGATGCGATTCTAAGTATTCAAGGAATCCGTTTTCGTCATCCGACTTTATGCTTGGTGCATATTCGATTTTTAGCTCCTCGCCGCTGATTTCCTTCTGAATTGCGGCGGCGAATTTGTTGATGAATTCAACAAATTCTGTACGGTACTTCATAATTGCACTGCCCTTTTGTGCGAGCGACATATTCCATACCGTAAGCAGTGAATCGCTTCGCTTGTTCTGCGAACGCAGCTGCTTCAAAAGGCTGTTTTTCTGTAACAGTGCCTTGTTGTAATCGGTGAGATTGACAAGGTAATTGGGATAAAGCTGGCTCAGCGATGAGTCGATAAACCGTCTGCGAAACGATGGCGAGCCTTTTATGAGGTCTAAATCCTCGGGCGAAAACATCACCACGTTTAAATAGCTCATCAGCTTTGAGAGCTTGTTGATTGGTACGGAATTTATCGAAACCGCCTTCTTGCCGTTGCGTTTGAGGTGCATTTTTGCACTGTGACTGCGGCTGGTATCCTCGAATTCAATTGCGATACGTGAAAATTCCTCACCGAATTTTATAAGCTCCTTGTCATTTTTTGCACGGTGGCTTCTGCCGTGTGCAAACAGGTAAACCGCCTCTAAAATGTTGGTTTTACCCTGTGCGTTGTTTCCGTAAATTACGTTGGTGTGCGGTGAAAATTCAAGCCGCTGTGCAGTGTAGTTACGGAAATTTTTAAGCTCCAATGAATTGACGTGCATTATTCCTGATTTACGGTGATTTCTACCGTTTCGTCCTCAAATTCAACCGTTACCTTATCTCCGGCTCTGACCTTTTTGCCACGCATTTCGCATACCTCGCCGTTAAATAATACCATTCCCTCAAGCACCATTGCCTTTGCATCCGCACCGTTTTCAGCGATGCCGGTGAACTTTAAAAGCTGGTCAAGTTTGATGAATTCGGTTGTTATGTTAGTTTCCAATTTCTGCATTTTATCTTACCTCAGTTCGATTCTCTTGCTACGCTTCTCACACCGGAAATCTGCTTGATTTTCTTGGTGAGCAGTGCAAGGTCTGATGTATTTCTCAGTTCAACACCCAAAGAAATTATCGCAATACCACGCTTGTTGACGTTGGCATTTATCGACTTTAACGGGATTTTTAAGGTTGAAATGATATTTGTAATCTCTATTAAAAGTCCGTCGTGGTCAACAACCTCAATGCGGATTTTCGCCTCGGAGAGCGTTGCCTTGTTGATATCCCACTCGACATCAATAAAGCGGTTTCTGTCCTTCTCAGGAAGATTTTCCTTCTGGATATTCGGGCAGTCTGCTCTGTGAATGCTCACGCCTCTGCCCTTAGTGATAAAGCCTACGATTTCATCGCCTGCAACCGGTGTACAGCAGTGGGCGAGACGTACAAGGCAGTTATCAAGTCCCTTTACTATTATACCCTTATCCGAGGTTTTCTTAACCTGCGGCTGGGTGGGAGTATCGTTATTTAAAAGTGCTTCTACTTTTTTACGTTTTTCATCCTCTGCATTTTCTGCAAGCCAGAAATTGCGGAGTCTTGTTACAAGCTTCTGTGCGGTGATTCCGCCATAGCCTACTGCGGCATAGAGGTCATCAATGGTGCTGAAGCCGTAACGTCTCGTTGCTTCGCTTATCCATTCCGGACGGAAAAGCTGTGAACGGGTGTTGCCGATTCTTCTTAACTCACGCTCGATAAGCTCTGTACCGTGTTCAATATTTTCCTCACGCTTTTCCTTCTTGAACCACTGATTTATCTTGTTCTTTGCATTGGTGGTGCGGCAAAGCTTAATCCAGTCCCGGCTTGGGCCGTGAGTGTTCTGTGTTAAAATTTCAACTATTTCGCCGTTCTGCAAAACGTAGCTGTTGGTAACAATTTTACCGTTTACCTTTGCGCCGCTCATTCTGCAGCCGACCTGTGTATGGATAAGGAAGGCGAAGTCTATAACCGTACTTCCGGCAGGCAGCGAAACAACCTGACCCTGCGGAGTGAATACGAATACCCCGACAGAGAACAAATCGCAACGCAGAGTATTGAAGAAATCGTACGTACACAGAATTCCCTGCTGTGTATCAAGCAGC
>JAZQHZ010000241.1:0-3042 GCA_045540855.1 Clostridia bacterium | reverse complement strand
ATTAGTTGTGGTGGTCCTCTTGATTCGAAAAAGGGCGTTATAATGTCGCCACCGAATCTTGTGGGCTGGGATAATGTGCCAATTACTGATATTCTCAAAAGGGAATTCGGAGTAAAGGCATATCTGAAAAACGATGCAGATGCCTGCGCATTGGCAGAATGGAAATTTGGTGCCGGTAAGGGCAGTGAAAATATGGTATTTCTTACCTTTGGTACGGGACTTGGTGCAGGGCTTATATTAAACGGCAGGCTTTACAGCGGTAGCTGTGATATGGCAGGTGAGGTGGGGCATATCCGTTTGGAAAGATTTGGTCCCGTCGGCTACGGTAAGTCGGGCTCGTTTGAAGGCTTTTGTTCGGGCGGCGGAATAGCACAGCTCGGAAAGATGATGGCAAGGGAACAGCTTCAGATGGGAAAATCGGTTTCGTATTGTAAGGATATGTCGGAAATAGAAGATATTACTGCAAAATCAATCGCACAGAGTGCAGATAAGGGTAATGCAGATGCCATAGAGGTTTACAGACTGTGCGGTGAGATGCTCGGAAAAGGACTTGCAGTTATTGTTGATATATTGAATCCCGAGAGGATTGTAATAGGCAGTATATTCCAGAGAAGTGAAAAACTGTTAAGAGAATCCATGGAAAAAACATTAAAAGAAGAAACTCTTAGCGGTGCATATAATGCATGTAAGGTTGTAGGCGCAGAGCTAAAAGAAAACCTAGGTGATTGTGCGGCATTATGTGTTGCAAAAAATGGAATAGAGGAGACGGCAGAATAAATTTTTGTTGCGTATTAAAGCGAAAATTTATTTCGGGCTTAGTTTTGAGAAAGGATTTAGAGGTATAACAATGAAGGAATTATTAAAAAGATATCCATGTCTTGAGGTGTGCGAAAAGGACATAGAAAAGGCTACACAAATGATGATTGATACATACAAGAACGGAGGTAAGATTCTTGTATGCGGAAATGGTGGCAGTGCGTCTGACAGTGAGCATATAGTGGGCGAGCTTATGAAAGGTTTTTTATCGCATAGAAAAGTGACGGATAAGCGTATCCCGGAAGAAATAGCAAAAAATCTTCAGGGCTCGTTACCAGCAATTTCATTACCAAGTCAGTGTGCTATACTTTCAGCTTTTATAAACGATGTTGCGCCTGAAATGATGTATGCACAACTTGTATATGGTTATGCGAAGGAAAATGATTTATTGATCGGGCTTTCAACGTCCGGTAACTCAAAAAATGTAGTATATGCGGCAGAGGTTGCAAGGGCGTTAGGAATAAAGACGCTTGCACTTACAGGCGAAAAGGAAAGTATGCTTTCACGACTATGTGATGTAACGGTGAGAGTGCCGGAGAACAAAACCTATAAAATACAAGAACTTCATCTGCCGGTATATCACTATATGTGTGCAGAAACAGAAAGAACAATGTTTGATGAATAGTAAGTGACAGCATGATTACAAATAATTGGAAATTTGCATATGCATTTAAAAGGAAGTCTCTCGGGAGGCTTCTTTTTCATTTAAAATGTACTCAAATATATAAAAATGCTATCATTATCAGACAATATCTTTTTAAGACAAAATGCGTAAAAGCAAAAAAAACGAAAGCTGCCCAAAGTCAGAGTATATGCATATATAAGACGTATATCGACACATGCACAATTTTTGCGACAAAACAGATAATGTCCGAAAATGATAGATTCAATGTCCGAAAATGATATAAATGTGTCCGTGAACGATATTGAGTAAAATTTTATTATATATTATAATATGGTTATGGAATTTGTGTGCATATTCAATAAAAACCGATTTGCCGAGCATATAGCATTGAATTTAATAAGAATAGAATAAGAAGGAGAGGTTGTAATGGAATTTTCGAAAAAATTTGTCTGTGAATGTAGGGAACGCAGTACATATGCAAATCATATTGCGGCACCTGTTTTCAGAAAGAGCTTTTGTATAGATGATGAAACGGCGGGCGAAGCCTTGATTTGCGGACTTGGTTTTTATGATTTGTTTGTGAACGGAGTAAAAATCACGAAGGGGTATTTAGCACCGTATATATCCAATCCGGACCATGTTATCTATTATGACAAGTATGATTTGTCACCATATCTGCGAGCGGGTGAAAATGTGATAGCAGTAATGCTTGGAGACGGTTTTTTAAACAGTAAAACAGGCACGTGGAATTTTGTTGACAATGTCTTTAACTCGTCACCTAAGCTTGCAATCCGTGTGGATATAAAAGAAAGGAATAATGTAATCAGCTTTGATGCAGAGGATTTCACCTGTAAAAAGGGTGCGGTGTATTTTAATGATTTGCTCTCAGGCGTGTTCTATGATGCACGTATGGAGGATAAGGGCTGGAAGATGGCAGGATTTGTTGAGGACGAAAGCTGGCATAAGCCATTGAAAGCCGAAATGCCTCGTGGCGAAGCAAGGCTTTGCGAGGTTGAGCCTGTGCGGATAACACGTGAAATAAAGCCTGTGTCGGTGCATAAAGGCAGTGTGTGCGGATATTGCCCGATTGATGATGTATTTGACGGACTGGCAGGCGAAGAACCGCAGGAAAAGGCGATAGATAAGGAAGGATATATATTTGATTTCGGCGAAAATAATGCCGGGATATTCAGGCTTAAAATAAAGGGTTATAAGGGTCAGCGCATTGATATTCAGTGTGCAGAAAAGCTTACGGACGGCAATGCGGATTACAGTAATATAGATTTCTATCCCGATGGCTACGCACAGCGTGATATTTATATAGTCGGAAGTGAGGAAGAAGAGATTTTTGAGCCGATGTTCACGTATCACGGATACAGATACCTTTTCGTTACGGGAATTACCGATGAACAGGCGAATGAGGATTTGCTCACATATCTTGTTATGAGCTCCGACTTGGAGAAAAGAGGCGGATTCAGCTGCTCTGATGAAATGGCAAACAAGATTTTTGAGGCGGCACACAGAAGCGATATTTCTAATTTCTATTATTTTCCGACTGATTGTCCGCACAGAGAAAAGAAGGGCTGGACGGGCGATGCACA
>JAZQHZ010000240.1:0-32046 GCA_045540855.1 Clostridia bacterium | reverse complement strand
TGGCTACGATCCGACTTGTTACAAACATTGCTCTTGTCATATTGCCGTCCGGAAGGAACTCTGTCTCTGATACGCCGTTGAATAAGCCTCTCTCAACTACGTCATATACGCTCTTCGCATATGAAGCATCGTCTGCAACGTCAACGAACTTCTTTGTCTCTGTATCTGTCTCGCCTTCAACTGCTTCCTCAACAACCTCTTCCTGAAGAAGTACTACCTTATCAGCCGGTGCCTGCGGCGGAATGCTCATTGTTGTTCTTGAATAGAACACGATGTAATCATTGTCTAATCTCTTGTTCTCTACGAAATCCTCCGGAAGGTGGATAACGAGTGTGCCTGTTGTGTTGATGTAGCCTCCGTCTGCATTCGGAATGAATGTGTCTACTGCTACGCTGCCTGCATATGCCGGGTCAGCCTTTACGATAACAGCCGGTGTGTACTCTGCCGGAAGCACGAGCGGTGTCGGCTCATTTGCTCTTACGAAGATTGAAAGCTCATCGCCTTCCTTTAACTCGTCAAGCTTTGTCTCTGTTCCGTCGATGTTGAAGAACACTGACTTGTGTGCATTTACGAATACTGTGTTGTCGTTCTCGTCAACTGTCTCAATCATTGTGCCGTCAACTGCTACAATCTTGAGTCCCTCGAAGCTTACGAATGACGGTGCAATCTCAATTGCCTCTTCCTCAACCGGTGTCTCACCCTCTGCTGCTTCAATCTCAACCGGTGCATCCTCTGAGATAAGCATAATGCCCTCGCTTGATGCGTCGATTAAATCTGAAACGAGTACTGCGTTGTCGTCTACTACTGCCGGCTCATTCTCGGCAAATGCTGCTGTTGCTGATGCAGCCATTGATGCTGCGATAATCATTGATAAAATTTTCTTGTTCATTGTTTTCTCTCCTTTTAAGTCCTATTTTAATTTACTATGTACGTACAGTTTCAAGTGTTTTATCCTGTTAACACTACTTTAGACGGCAAATATCAAAAAAAGTTCCATCTTTTTTTGTTAATAATATGTGAACAGCAAATAAAAACCGACGAAAGCTCAGCTTTCATCGGCTTTTTCAGTCTTTTTAAAGGTAAATATTTTCATAAAAATAAATGTAACCGGCACTCCAATCACCGCCGCAAGTGCATATGCGACTATGCTTGGTGCAGTTGTGAAGCTGTCGAACAGCCATACTATGATTGTCTGTATAAAGAAATTCGGCAGATATGATATGAAGAATTTCACGAACTTCACAAATCCCAGACTTTCCTTAAACGTCAGCTTACTGTTCAATAAATACGAAACCACATTTGACGTTACATATCCCGGCAAAAACGCAAGCGTTGTGTTCGGGATAAAGAGTCGGTATATCGCCGAGAAAACCACGTTACTTCCCGTATTTATCACTCCGACAATCAGAAATGCCAAAAACTCACGTGAGAAAAACATCTTCAATGCCTTCCCCAACTTCGACGGCTCGTACTCGTCCCACTTTATACGCCTGTCGCCTCGTACCATATATGCCGACTGTGCAAGGTCTGCAAGCGGCTGATCGGCAAAGGAGTCTGAATAGAATTCGTCTATCTCGGCGAATGCATCCCATTCGTGCAGTCTGCGTACCTTTTCAGTATCGTGGCAGTTGAGCCCGTCCGTCTTTCCCGTTCTGATGTCAACCTTTGTTGCCATCACAGTCTTAATGCCTATTCTGTCGCAGGCGGGCTTTACGAGAAATTCAGGCGATGCGGAAATCACCACGTCATCGTCCTTTTGCTGCTCCTTATACCACGGCTTTATCTTGTCGATATGCTCGTCCCAGAAGCACTCCACCGCACCCACCGGCACGTATTTCAAAAACCGATACATCCGCTCCTTAAACTGCGTTTTTGTGAGCAAGCCCAGTATATATATAAGAAAGCTCCACGCAGTATACGGAAGAGTTACAAGCACCTTCGGGTATTTCCTTATGCAATACCCTATAAAGTCACCCGTACAGTCGCCACGGTATATCGTCTGATCAAAATCATATACGTTCATTTACTAACCTCATTTATCAAGCAGCACCACAGCCATCGAGGAAATACCCTCTTCCCTGCCCTCAAAGCCAAGCTTCTCGGTTGTGGTTGCCTTTATATTCACGCAGTCAAGCTCCACCTCAATGTCCTGTGCAACATTTTTTCTCATTTGCTCAATATGTGGAAGCATCTTCGGCTTCTGTGCGATAATCGTCACATCCGCATTCACCACGTGATAGCCCTTTTCCTTTATCAGCTTTATCACGTGTCTTAACAGCACTCTGCTGTCTGCACCCTTAAATGCCGGGTCAGTGTCCGGGAAATGCTTGCCTATATCACCCATCGCCGCCGCACCAAGGATTGCATCTGATAATGCGTGCAATGCCACATCTGCATCGGAATGTCCTAAAAGTCCCTTATCGTGAGGAATATCCACTCCGCAGATTATACATTTTCTGCCCTCTACAAGCTTGTGTACGTCATATCCCTGTCCTATACGCATTATGCCTTCCTCCTCGCTAAAATCTTTTCCGCAACCGCAATATCCTCCGGCGTAGTCAGCTTGATATTGTCATAGCTGCCCTCTGTGATTTTTATCCTGCCGCCGTAACACTCAAGAAGCGAGCAGTCATCAGTAGGCTCAAAGCCCTCTGCTATCGCCTTTTTATGAGCATCACGTATTATATCGCTCTTAAATACCTGCGGAGTCTGTATCTGATATGTTTTGCTCCTGTCAACCGTCCCCACGATGAATCCGTCACCATCTGCCGATTTCAACGTATCCTTGCACGGCACTCCAAGAGCTGCTGCACCGTATTTTTCACAGTCCGCTATCACCGCTTCAATTTCCTTATGCGATATAAGGCAGCGTGCACCGTCATGTATCGCCACAATGTCGCCATTTGCCTTGCATATGCCGTTATACACACTCGCACGGCGTGTATCACCGCCCTCGGTTACCGATGCGAGCTTATTTATATTATTATCCTTGCCAATGGCTTTTACACGTTCAATATCGTTCTTTCCGGTAACGACTACAATTTCATCAACAAGAGGACTTTCATTGAAAGTCCTCATAGTGTGCAGAAGTATTTCGTCACCGCAAAGCTGCATAAAAACCTTATTGAAGCCTGCACCCATACGTGTGCCCTTGCCTCCGGCAGCTATTATTGCTGTTACCATATTTTACTCCAATCGTCCATTTAAGCGTAAATTATTTTTTAGCCGGTAAACACTGCTCTACCGAATCGCCCATAATCTCCTCTACGCTCTCTAAATCAGCATAACCCGACATAACAAGCTCACTCACCACTATCTGACGTGCCGAGCTTAATGTCTTTCTTTCACTTGTTGATAAGCCTTTGATGAGGTCACGATACATCAGCTCCTTTAAAACGCCGAGAACGATATAAATATCGCCTGATTTTATCTTCATAAGATTTTCTCTCTGACGTTTATTCCAGTTTGTATCCTCGCAAATTTCATACGCACAGAAGCTTTCCATAACCTTCTTTGCTTCGTCCTTGCTGATTATCGTTCTGATGCCTATTGTATCCACATTTTCTACGGGAATATTGGTTATCATATTTCCCACTGCGAATTTCAACGCATAATATAATTTTTTTCTTCCGCCGACCTCGATTTCTGTTATGTCCTCGACAAGACCTGCACCGTGCATCGGGTGTACAACCTTGTCACCAATGGAATACTTC
The DNA here is from genome assembly GCA_045540855.1 of Clostridia bacterium. Lineage (GTDB taxonomy): Bacteria > Bacillota > Clostridia > UBA1381 > UBA1381 > UMGS1958. The sequence continues at coordinate 28,333 of JAZQHZ010000240.1, read as the reverse complement.
ATTTTCTACGCTCACTTTCATCGAAACACCGCCTACGGTGTTCTCCGTTTTGTATAGACCTTTTATGGGTGCTAATTGCCCACGATATAATTATAACACATTTTACCAAAAAAGTCAAATGAATTATTATATCACGTTGTATAAAAAAAATCAAGTACTTTTTGGTGAAAATTGCAAGAAATTTAGTGTGGAATAAATCTCACGCAATTCGTAATTCGCAATGCATAATTGATGCTTACAATTCAAATTTGGGTTTGTCGTTCCGACAATTCACAATTCACAATTATGCTGACGATGAATTGTTTGCAATTCAAATTTGAATTTATCGGAGAGTTTGGCGGGATAAAAATGTAGGGGCGAACCGTGTTCGCCCGGGACAACCACAGATATTGGGTAAACGGGCGAATACGGTTCGCCCCTACATCTGTCATTCAAAGCAATCTCAACACCAAACCCAAATTTGCTTAGTTTATTTTTTGCAATTTGTGGGTTGCGTTTGCAAATTTAAACTGCACCAATTCAAAGGAACTAATTAGAATCTGCAGATGGTTCCATCTTGCTTGGAGGGTGCACTCTTTTGAGCAAGCGTCAGCAAGGGAGATTTTCAAGAGGGAATTTCCCTCTTGAACGGCACTCTTTTTCGTTCTTTTTCTGAGGATGCAGACAGCATAGCTGCCGCTAATACTGCAGACAGAAAAAGAACCAGGGATATACGTTGCAAACAATTAAAACTGAACGTCTTGGGGCAGAGCCCGTTTGAATCGTTTGGACGAGTGCAAACATCTCGATAAACCCAAATTTATCCCACAAACACAAAAAGGATGTTGCTTTCGCAACATCCTTTCATATTTAATATTACTGAGCCGCTTCAGTAGCAGCCGGAGCCTCTGTTGCCTCTGTCTCTACGCCGAGTGACGCCTTCTTCTCCTGCTCTCTCTGATATGCTTCGTTGAGCTCTGCGATAACCTTCTCGCCGCCCTTCTTCTTCCACTCTTCAATTGCTGCTCTCCAGCCTGCCTCGTCAATATCACCCTTGATATACTTTGTATTAGCCTCATTGATGATGTCGTCTAAAGCTGAACCCTGGAGTGATGCAGTCTTTGAAATATACGGAGCTGCCGGGTTTGCGATTGTGTAGTTCTCGTTATCCTCCTGAACAGCGTCAACCTCTTCTGCTGTCGGATGAACGAACGGAACATTGAGATTTGATTCGCCGTTTATGAATGTAAGAATCTGGTTGAAGTCAGCAAATTCGCCATCATATGTTGTGATGTCCTTACCGTTTTCATCCTTGAACTTTGTATATACGCCGTCCTTAATCTCATAATGTCTGCCTTCGATACCCTTCTGGAGAAGGTCTGCAATTTCCGGACTCTCGAGGTCATTCATAAACTTCAGACAGATGTGAAGCTCTTCTTCTGTCTTTACAGATGCCTTCGGGAATACATAGAAACCGTTGAAGCCTGTTGTCGGAAGAACTCTTCTCTCTGAATTCTCATCCGGAGCAACTGCTGCAAATACACCAATTACATCCTTCTTCGGTGGATCCTGTGTAAGCATATTGTTCTGTACACGTCTTGCTCTGTCAACTACGTCGAGGATGATACCGCCTCTGTGGTTTAACATCGGCTCGTTCCACTTCTCCGGGTCCATTGTAGCCCAGTTCTGGTTGATATAGCCCTTTGCGTGCATATCTCTTAATAATGTAAGTCCCTTTAAGTACTCGTCATACATAAATGCCGGCTTGAGCTTTCCGTCCTCGATGCCGTATCCATTCGGAGCACCTGCCCAGATTACAACCTGTGAAATCGGAGCTGTGTATGATGACATAATCATACCGTATGTATCGTCTACACCGTTGCCGTCCGGGTCATTTAATGTGAACTTTTCACATACATCATAGAACTCGTCAAGAGTCTGCGGATAGTGGTCATAGCCTATATTCTTGAGCCAGTCCTTACGGATTGTACCACCGTTTCTGCCGAGTGCTCTTGATGAATAAAGTCCGTATACACGACCGTCAACTGACATATTGTGAAGAACCTCATCATTTGCCTTAGCAAGGTTCGGGTATAAATAACCCTCCGGGTTCTCTGCTGTTACGCATGACGGATCTGTCTTCTTTATATAATCTGTAACATCCCAGAAGGTGCCGCCACGGCAGTTCTGAATAATAGCTGATGTTCTGTCCGGAACTCTCATGATATTCGGATATGTATCAGCACCCATTGCAGCTGTTACCTTTTCACCGTAGTTTGCTGAAGCAGCGAACTTAATCTTGATATCAGTGTTAAGTCTCTTCTCAACCTCTGCAATAATCGGGTTCTCCGCCGCATCATCCGATGCCGGCTGAACCGCATATGAAGCTGTCATAATTGAAATAACAGTCTGTCCCTGTTCATTTACTGTAATCTGATCTGACTCTGAGCCACAGCCTGCAAGACCTGTTGTAAGTAATGCTGCTGCTGTGAGAGTCAACATAATTCTTTTCCACATAATAATTACGTCCTCCTCTCAATTAACCCTTAACTGCGCCGACCATTACGCCTGCTGCGAAGTGCTTCTGTAAGAACGGATATACGCAGAGAATCGGAACTGTACCGATAACGATTACCGCCATCTTTAAGCCTTCACCCGGCGGCTCTACGTTCGGGTCTGAGCTTTCTGCTGATGCATTCTGCATAACTAAGTTTCTTAATACGAGCTGGAACGGATACTTCTTTGTATCGTCAAGGTAAAGTAACGCACCGAAGTAGTTGTTCCAGTGACCTACCGCATAGAAAAGACCGAATGTTGCAAGACACGGTAATGATAACGGCAGAGCAATCTTAATGAAAATACCAATATCTGAACAACCGTCGATTGCAGCAGCCTCTTCAAGTGACGGAGGAAGCTCCATAAAGAAGTTTCTTACGATAAGCATATTATATGCTGAAATAGCACCCGGTAAAATAAGTGCTGCATATGAATCGTACATACCTAAGTTCTTAACAAGTAAGAATGTCGGGATCATACCGCCGCCGAATACCATGGTGAAAAGAACCATGTTTAAAACGAACTTCTTACCCTTAAGGTCACTTCTTGAAAGGCCGTAAGCCATTGTTGTTGTAAAGAATAAGTTAATAAGTGTACCGATAACAGTTACGAGAACTGAAATGATTAATGCACGTACTACTGTTTCCTGATAGTCACCAACTAAAACTCTCTCATAAGCCTCAAGAGTCGGATTCGGCGGAATAAGGAATAACGGTGTTGTCTGAATATCATTATCTGTTGCGAAAGAAGCAGCAATAACGTAAACAAACGGAATAACCATCAATACAGCAAGTATTGTAAGGATAACATAAATTAAAACTTCGCTGACAAAATCGCCAACACTTCTTCTTTTAATACTAAGCATTGTTATTACTCTCCTTTCTATTAGAATAAGCCTGCCTGACCTACAGCCTTAGCTGCACGGTTAGCGAGCTGAATCATTGTGATACTTACGAGCGACTTGAATAAACCGATAGCGGTTGTATGTCCGTAGTCACCGCCTACTCTACCGTAGTTATAAACGTATGTATCAAATGTTTCTGACTTTGACTTGTTTAATGTGTTCTGCATAAGGATGATCTGCTCAAAACCTGTGTCAAGAACTGAACCCATTCTTAAGATGAACATTGTTACGATTGTACCTAAGATTGACGGGATTGTGATATAGATAAGCTGCTGCCATCTGTTAGCACCGTCAACGATAGCTGCCTCATACTGCTCTACGTCAACACCTGCAAGAGCTGCGAGGAAGATAACTGTACCCCAACCTGTTTCCTTCCAGATTGCCTGGAAAAGAAGTACCCAATAGATTGAATCCGGGTTCTCAAGTACGTCTACGTGATTACCTGTAAGGTTATAGATAATTGTGTAAAGAACACCGCCGCCTGCTTCGCCAGCCTGCTCCGGAGTCTTTAAAATCATAAATGTGATTGACGCGATAACAACCATTGATACGAAGTGCGGAACGTATACGAATGTCTGTAACACGCTCTTGTACCACTGCACCTTGATTTCGTTAAGGAATAACGAAAGAATAATCGGCAGCGGGAAGAAGAATATAAGGTTCATAAATGAAATTATGAGTGTATTGGTTAAGATTCGTACGAAATCCGAACCCTGGAAGAAATCGATAAAGTTCTGGAATCCTACCCACTCTGATCTCATGAAGTCAAGACCTGCATAGAAAGCCTTGAAGCCGATGAGAACGCCCCACATCGGGAAAATCTTGAATAATACGAAGTAAACAAAGCCCGGAAGGAGAAGGAGATACATCCATCTGTCCTTAATGATTTTGTTCAATGTCTTCGTCTTTGATGACGCCTTCTGCTCAGCAGAAAGCGCTACCTTTTGTGCTTTTGCCATGAAAAAAACCTCCCTAAAGTAATTTTGCCCTATGCTCATACGCATTTATCCCACACTTTGCATAAATACATATTGCATAAATAATATATTTCTATTATAGTACAAAGTTGCTAATTTTGCAAGACCTTTTTGTGAATTTTTTTAATTTTTTTTGAACTTTTTTGGTTAATATATCAAAAATTAAGGCTTCCGTAATGTTTTCGTAACATTCATACTTATTCATTATGCACAAATATTACAAAATTTAATATTTTCATTTCGCATCACAACTAAGATTATGAGGTGTTTTTTCGGCAATATAGCCAAACAATTTTATGGTAACAATCAGCGTAATTTTTCTTTCCGCAAAAAAAAGCGGCAGTTCACACTGCCACTTTACCGCTATTTCACCGTAAACGATTCATAAATATGCTGTATATATCCTTCATACGTATCCTGTTCGTCCTTAGGATAGGTAAACTCAAACCAGTAAAAAGTCTTGTTCTTGCTTCTTAAATATTTATAATAGCAAAAACCGTCCTCGTTGATTCGCACTGCGTAATATGTTTCGCCGATATTTGAATACTCCACCTCACCACTGTGCTTGCTCTTGAACATCGAAAGCGACTGCTGCAAGGTTATTCCGGCACTGTTTTCCTCCGCACAGATTTTCATTGTCATTTCGCCGTTATTGGCACGCAACGTATACCGTGCCGACGAAGTATTGTCGATGTATTTCTCAAAATGTGACGGATACGCACATGAGAATCTGAATTCCGAGTCAGTATATGTCTTGTATGTCGGTTGCTCAATGTGTACGTACTCATCATCCGATGCCGTCGGCTTTTTTGTTGCCTTTGGCTTCGGCGTAGCCATATCGTCCTCTGTTTCCGTTTCAGGTACAACCGTAGCCACCACCGACGGTGTCTGGTTAACATTCTCCTGTTCCGGAGACTGCATACCGGTCTTGGTGAAGAACCAGTTCGATATCACAGCTGAAAGCAGAAGAAGAACGAGCAATATAAGCGTAATCAAAAGAGTAAGCAATACCCGGCTCCCCTTCTTCGGCTCATCGTCTTCATATTCATATTCCGATGCCTGTTTTTTCACCTGAACTGTTTTTCCGCATTTATGGCAAAATCTCGATTCCTCACTGAGCTGTGCCCCACAGTATCTGCATTTCACGACAAATACCTCCTTTTTTCCTATACTATTTACAGTATACCATATTTTGCACATAAAAAGCAATATATTGTTAAAATTTAATTTTTTGTTCATAATCCGATATTAAATATATGAAGAACTCTGTAATCAATATAACGATAAGTCGAAAGCGGACGGCAGTCGCTGTCATTTGAATTTGCCGCTACCATAATTGTATCCGGAGTTTTGTTTCCCGCATTAATCACCACCGGAGAATGGTCAAAGCGGTTTCCTGCATCAAATTTAAGCTGAATAATATCGCCGTTCTCCACGCCCTCAAGCCCCGTCACCATCGCCTGCGGTCCCCGAGCACGGTTATTGACAAGAAACCGGTACAATTCCTCCACACCCGTCCACGATGGCGAGCGGTCGTTAACACTGCGGTAATACCATCCAAAGGTAGGCGTATAATTCATCACACCGCTACCTGCATAAATGCACTGCGAAGCAAAATTGGTACAGTTACCGCCAATATCCGAAAAATCGTAATAGCGGGGATTCCGCCTGTAAGCCCACTCCTTCGCATACGCAACCACTGCAGCTCTGTCGTATTCCACAAAAACACCTCCTTGATTTATTTAGGCTGTTATGATATAATTAAATTAATATTTATCGTTCTGCGATAAATATTAATTTAAATTCACAATTCACAATTCATAATTCACAATTGAATGTGATTTTTCATCGGAAGGATGTAAAATTCCAATAATTACGCATTACGCATTGTGAATTACGAATTGAATTAATGTTTCGCGGTAGAGCCGCTAAACATTAATCTACCTGAAAGGATATACCTATGAAAGCTAACTGTGACTACTGTTTATATTATGAATACGACGAGGAATTTGATTGCTATGTATGCGGTATGGATCTTGATGAGGACGAAATGCGCCTCTTTATCCAGAACCGCTTTTCGGATTGCCCGTATTACCGACCAGGCGATGAATATACTATTGTAAGAAAACAAAATTAGGAGTATGGCTATGCGAACAAGAAAACTCATCCAATGTGCTGTATTTATCGCACTTATTACCGTAAGTGCTTTTATCCGCATTCCGTTTATGCCGGTGCCATTCACGCTTCAGACAATGCTCGTTTCACTCGCCGGCCTCACGCTCGGTGCGAAATACGGTGCAATATGCTGTCTTATATATCTCATAATGGGACTTGCCGGACTTCCCGTTTTCACCTCCGGCGGCGGAATAACCTATCTTTTAACTCCCACCGCTGGATTTCTTATCGGCTTTATCCCGGGTGCGTTTGTTACAGGTAAAGTAATCTCAAATAAAAAAGGCTTCCCTCACGCACTGATTGCATCACTTTCGGGAAATCTTGTTACCTATATAGTAGCACTGACCTATGCGTATATCATCGCAAACCAAAGCATTGCACTCTCTGCACTGCTTATCAGCTACTGTGCAGTGTTTATCCCCTCAGACATCGCAAAATCTGCCGCCGCGGCATATGTCTATGTGCGGCTGAATAAAGCAGGCTGTTCAATTTGAACAGCCTGCTTTATTGTTTATTTAATTTTTATATCCTCAAGTCTTACTGTGCTTATGCTCATATTTCCGCCCTTGGTTATGTTTTCCATCTGAGCGTTAACATCCATTGCAGCTGTATATCCCGTCGAAGCGGTACTTGTTGTCAAGATATCATCCTCGCCGTCAAACAAAAGGATATCTATATATGGATTTGTATATTGCTTCATTCTCTCTCCTACTCCTTCTGTTTAATTATTTTACCAACTCTACCGAGTATACATTTATACCGCTACCGGCACTGTAAATATACACTGCTCCTGCCGTTTCAACTGTAACAACCTGACTTTCCAGTGCCGCCGTCGGATCTGCTGCACTCTTTGCCGGAGCAACCACCGTCTGCTTATTGCCTGCACTGTCCTCTATTACGAGTGTACGCTCGTCATCGCCTGTTGAGCTCGCAATGAATCTGAGCTTAGCTCCCGCATCAACGTTTACTACAATTGAGCGATAGTCCTTTCTTCCCGAACCGTTGAGTCCGAGATATGTCTTATATGACATTTCTTCAACAGTATCACCTTTCCAACCATAATAGCTGTATGTATTTTCTGCATCATTTACATTTACAGTGATATTCTTACCGTTTGTTGCGGTAATCTTCATTGTATTGTTTGCATTCACCAGACTTGACGTTGTCTTTGTTGTTTCTTCAACAAAGTTGTCAAAATACATCGGCTTGCCTGCTGTGAGCTTCATTAATGCTCCGATTGAGAATCCACCCTTCTGGAACGGTGAAACAACCTTTGTATAATTCTTCTCACTTGCAGCCGTTGCAGCTGTAATCATTGTATCATCATAGCTTACTTCGTCCGAAAGCTCAAGCGTAGCTGTTGCATTCTGGTCATAAAGCTGGTCGATTACAATACCTACATATGCCTTTGCACCCGATGTCATTGTAAGGTGCGGAATATTGTCGTTAAGCTCAATTGTGTACTGTGCTGTTCCCTTGAGCTTATAAATTACATAACCCGCTGTTGCTGTACCGTCTGCAAATCCTGAATCCAGCAATTCTGTATCACCCTTGACGAAATCACTGCTTGTTGTACCCGAAGCAGCTTCGCTGAATGCAAATGCCTCATTCTGAAGCTCCTCGTCCATTACCACGTACGGTAAGCCGTTTTCATCATACTCAACATTTGCCGGATCAATTCCGAGGCTCTCTGCAATCATTTCAGCTCTTTCTTCTACTGTGTAATCTGAGACGAACGTCTCATCATCCATAATATCATCAAAGCCACCGACTGCACCTAATTCAAGCTCTTCACCTGACTCTGTTTCAACAACATCAAAATCATCGAGATACATAAGACTTGCACCCTCTGCTGCATTTGAACTTTCTGTTCTGAGTCTTACATAAACACCTGCTTTGCTCTCATTCGGCACTGAGGTTGTAATGTTCCACTTCGCCTGCTCAAGAGTGAATGTTCCCTCTGATTCAAGCAATGCAAGGAAGCCTGTTGCAATAGTATGCTTCTGGTCACCACCGTACTGTGCGGTTGTGCCATAGGTTGCATCTGCTGCATAGTTTCCTTCATCACGTACATTTGATGCCTGAACATTTTCAATTGTACCTTCCTTGAATGAGTCAGGTCTTGTTGATGTCATATAATCTGTTGATACACTCTTATCAGTCGGAACGTCTGCATAGAACGGTCCCATAATCCGGGTATTCACGCCTGCCTCGTATGAGTTAGTGAATATTGCTGTGTTATAGGTCTTGTTTGCATTTATATCCTTATGCCATACAAGATAATCAGTGTTATACGGTGCAACCTCGCCTTCATATTCCACATCAGAATACTTTGCCATTGCTTGCTTTATCTGAGCAGAGTTATCCATTACGAAGTCATATCCGTCATGATCCACTACCTTTGAGGTTACAACCGTCTTTTCAATAGTTTGATCAGTATTTTCGCCGTTCGAATCCTTAACATAGAACGTCTGTGTTTCCGTTGTCACACTGTCTGCCTTAAGCGGAACATAGTTAGCATCGGTCTCGTAGATGTAATACATACCACCTGTAACACTGTTCTTATAATCAATGTTCATAAAGTAGGTTTCTGCATATGAACCGCTTTCAGTACCTGTCATTGTGATATATGCAGTATCTACTAAATTGTCGAAATTTCCTTCGACATATTCACCATCAAATAATGCAAAGTAGAAGGTTACTTCTTCACCCGGCATATTTGTCGAATAGTTCTTTCTTACAAGAATCGAACCGCCTGTTGTTGTATCGTCTGCCCATAAGCCGACCTTACCCGGCTCAGCTACCATGTTCTCGGCAATATCCGAGTTGAAGTAATACGCGAATGAGTTCCATGCGTAATTACCCTCACCTGCATCCTGAACATATGACGGCACCTTTGCATCAAAGCTGATGTCTATTGTAGCCTTCGGCGGTATGCCGTACTTTGTATATGTAACATCATTGCTGTCTGTATACTGCTTTGCAAACGGATTCTCGCCCACATAGCTTGACAACTTTGATAAACAGAAGCGTATCAGATTTGTTGATGCTGATGATTCAGCAAGCCACGTAACCCTTGTAGCTGCCGATCTTGCAGTTGCTGTATCGAGCCAGTCAATATCACCCGGTTCAAACACTGCATCTGCACTGTATGCAAATGATGTGTTGAGATACTGTGTAACATCAATCTTTACATCATTTGAAGGATCCTTGTCTGCACCGTTAAGAGTAACAATCGCTTTCACATTTCCTGCATATGTAAGCGGGAATGCTGAGCCTCTTTCGGTATCTGTTATAACACCGATATCATCCTCTGCCGGTAATCTGTCTATGATTGCAAAATCCTCAAGATAGTTTACCTGGTCGTGGTTTTTAACCTCAAGAGTATATGTTACGGTATCACCCATTGTTGTACCGATGTAATTTCCGAGTGCCGAGCTGTTCGAGCTTGCACTCTCTGATACATTTCCGTTTTCATCCTTAAGCTCAACCGCCTTACTTGACGATGTACTTACAAGATACAGCGGAATTGTATCGCTCGCCTGAATCGTTTTATTCTCCAAAACAGTACCCGATATTACATTTGACTTTTCATACTCCTGTACAAGCTCTAATGTTACAGTATTAGTGTAAAGTCCGTACGGAGTAAGCTCGTCACCAACCATATCCGGTGTTGTTATAACAGTAAATTCAACTCTGCCGCCTGCCGGAATTGCATACTTTGGATCTGAGAAATCGAAAACTCCGTTTTCATCCGGCTCAATGTAACTGTCACCCGTACCTGTTGCAGTCACCTGACCCCATTCATTATATGCTGTCCAGGTTGCATCATAAGAATACTTACCATTTGTATAGGTCTTACCGCCGTATTTATAATGCTGCGGATAAGCATCTGTTACCTTATATCCGTTAAGAGTCTTACCGCCGCCGGCATGATCCTTTGCATTGTATATGGTAACCTTCCATACAAATATATCGTTTCGGCTGAGATCTGTTTCGCCTATTGTAATATTGTGCTCGTCATCGCTCGCCGAAATACCGTATAATGCTGTTTTTTCAATACCCGGATGAATCTTCGGTGAAATTATTTCAACAGTTTCAACCGCTGTTGTGCTTGTTACAATTGCACCCTTGGCATCATAGAATGCCTTATCACCCGAGAAGGTTGCTTCGTTCTTATAGTATCTGTCAATAAAGTCAGCCTCATTGCCGTTTGCAACCATTTCTTCATAGATAGACTGTACCTCTGCATCTGTCGGTGTGAGGTAGTAGGTGAAATCAACAGAACCGCCTTCCGGAATCGTCATTTCATTCGCAAATGAAATACTGAGAGTACTTCCATCTGCTTTATATTTCAATACCGGATTTACAATTGTATTGCCCCATTGATCCTTAATATAATAATCAGGATTTATAGTCTGAAGTGTTGTGAGAGGGCTCGACGATATTTCCATTTCATCTGTTGATATACTTAATGATGAGTTATGAACATTTGTATCTGATGTGGTGTAATACGTTTTATTTCCCCACCTGTCTGATACATATACCTGTACAGTTGTATCATCCGAGTACGGATTACCCCACCATCCACTATAATAAACCGATAATGCAAATCCCGCCGGAAGCACATCTGTCAATGACATATTATTTGTTGTGTATGCCGCTCCGGTAGTGTTTTTTACACTTACAGTATATTTAAATCTGTATTTGTCAATTTCATTCTTTGCTGTTGTTGCATCCGTATCACTTACCGTCTTCGCTGTTTTCTCTGCCGTCTTTGTGATTGTAAGCTGTGATGACGGCGCCGCAGTCGGCTCCGGTGTAGCATTCGGATCAACTGTAACCTCCGGTGTCGGAGTTACTTCTGCTACTGTATAGCGTACTACATCATTTGATGTTGTGCCATCCGATGCTGTTGCTACAACAGTATTGCTTCCACCCGTAAAATCGGTTGCCGTGGTAAGTGTATAACTTAATACAATATATCCATTAGCCGGAATTGATAATCCATATAAATACGCATCGTTATATGAATTTCCATTTGTTCCTATGTCTATATTGTTTTCATCATATTTTGTATAATATTCCTTTGATACAATATCAAAGCCCGATGTTGAAATCGAAAATCCAATATAATCATTTACTGACACATCAGTAATTGAAACCGAATGATTATACTTGTAACCATTCTGCCATACTACTCCACTGCTTAATTCATCGACCTTTAACTTAATGTCAATCCAGCCCCAGTTATTCTCATAACTTCCTGAAAGTGTATCCGCAACTGTAAAATCAGATAACGTTTCATTTCCTTTATTCGTTATCTTCAGGGTATAAGTGATTTCTGTACCCGGTGCGACTGCACCACCATCAATACTTACACCATTTACAAGTGCATCCTTTTCAATAAGAATACTTGAATTGCTCGACGTACCACCGCCTGTAATTCCTGTATGTGTTGATGAATTGTGCTCTGTTCCGTCTGTATCAACAATTACAACCTTATTGTTATAATTCGAATCTGCAGTTGCAGTGTCAGGCACTTTACAGGTTACCGTAAATGTAATTGTACCGTTATTGGCAATTGTTACATTATTAAATGCAACATTTACATTTCCGTTTTCAACTGTTGTTGTACCGCCTACTGTTGAAGCAGTATCTGAAACATATTCAAGACCGTCCGGAAGTACATCCTTTACATTAAAGGTCGCATTTGATAATGTACCGCTTCCGTACGGATTCTGCACAGTAATTGTATATGTGATTGTATCACCCGGATATACTGCACCGCTCTTGTCTGCTGTCTTTGAAACAGTGAGCTTATTTACAGCTGCAGTATGCTTTGTGATTGTAACTGATGCCGACTTTGTTGTTCCGTTATCAACCAAGGTTGCGTTTGCAGTGTTCGTGATTGATGAAGCTGTCGAATCAGTCTTTGCCTTTACCTTAACTCTGATTGTTGCACTTTGTCCTGCACCGAGATTTGTTACCGTACCCGAAATATAATCCGGAACCGGAGTCGGTGTAGGTGTCGGTTCTGCCGTAGGAACCGCTGTCGGCTCTGCTGTCGGAGTTGCTGCCGGCTCTTGCGTTGCTTCATCGCTCACTTCTTCATCTGAAAGCAATGCCGCTTCTGACGAGCTTCCTGCTGTAACATTCACGCCTGTTGCTTCGTGCGAAATATACTCCACATCCGAAGGAAGCAGGTCGCTTATGTTAATCTGCTCAGCCTCACCCTTACCTGTGTTTGTTACTGTGATTACATAATAGAACTCGTCACCGTTCTCATAAACCGTACCGTCAGCAAGACCTTCAACTGTCTTTGAAATCGCCAGATCAGGAGTCTTTACCTTCTGCGGTACATCCTGTGCTGTTGTATCAAGGCTTACGCCGTTTGAAAGAGCAATTGTTGCCTTATTTGTAATTGTAAAGTCTTTATCTTCCTTAACCTTTGTAAAGAGATATATTGTTTTTTCGCCATTTGCCGGGATTGTCACCTTAAAGCTCTGATTAGCATCTAAAGTATACGGATTACTCTTATTCCATCTATCCTCCGTAATTACAACACTTTCAAGATTGTATTCTGATAATAAATCCGTTACAGTATATGTCTGCTCTTTTTCAGAATTGTTTCTGATTACTATTGAATAGAGGATTGTGTCACCCTCTGTAACATATCCGTTTACCGAATTGTTCCAGCCCCAATAGCTACCCGTTGCACTGCTTATCTCCTCAATCTTCTTTACGGCACTGCCCAGACCGTTACCGTCAACAGATATGTCAGTTTCAGTTGAAGCGACATTTGTGCTGTGATGTCTGTCGGTTACTGTACCGCCCTCCATCGTCTTTGTAACGTAGTCTGTATAAACCGCATTTTTAACAGTACCAACTGAATATGACGGACTTACATTTACCTTTGTTGCATCAAGCGTTGCAGTATATTCGTGCTTCTCCATTGCAGCACCGCTCTCAGCATCGGCATTGTTTTCCGTCCAGTATGCTGTGAAGCCTGTGATATTTTGATTTTCATCATATTTAATATCTGTAATGCTGTAATCTATACCCGAGATTGTATATGCCGCCTTGATTGCCGCATTTACGTCCGAGCCTGCTGAAATATACATTCCTGCAGGTAACTCAATTGTATCATATGAAGTATATGAATAAATTGCAGCCTCACCTGTGCTGAGTGACGATGAATTTGAACCGTCAACCTCGGCTTCTGTGATTGTATATGTAATTGCAGTTGCATTGCTGTTATTATTTGCAAGAGTTGTTGCACCGTTGCTAAGCTTTATATATGAAGGATTTGCATTCTTCGCAACTGCCCAGTCTGCATCCGCCTCGGCATATACTGTATATTCTGTATACTCGCCAAGCTCCGCACTGACTGCTTCATTTCCGTTATAAAGCTTAAAGGTTATGCTGTCACCGTCAATTACATTCTGATTGAACTTGAATGTAAATGCAAAGCTCTCCGTTTCACCGGCCGTGATACCGCTTACAGCAATATAGTATTCGTCCATTGCCGAATCATATTGAATTGTATACGGACCGTACTTTGCACCAACTGTCATTGACGGGAAGTTAGTTAATGTAATTTTATCAAGCGAATTTCCAAAATAAATTCTTGCGTCCGCCTGTGCGCTTCCGTCCTGGTTACCATACTCAAATTCACCGATAAGCACCTTCTGATCCAACGTCTCAATGCTTCCGTTATTCGGCACACCGCTCACTGAAACAGCACCGTTAAGAATATCGTCCGCCGCCCACACAATCGGCGTACACATCGAAAGCATCATCGCAAGCATCGTGAAAAATGCAATTAATCTGCTGCTCAAGCACCTGTTGTTCTTCTCCATCTTTTTTCCCTCTCTCTATGAATTATATATGAACATATCCTTCGTGCGGATACAAGCCACCATTATAATTATATATTAACACACTTTGTAATTTTTGTCAATTGTTTGTAATATTTTTTGTGCACCTTTAGTGATAAAATTTACCTTTTTCATAAAAACAACTGATTTATCATTTTATTTTGCATTATTGTATCATTCATCTTTTTTTGTCATTTCTGTCAGAAATAATTGTTTTTGTTTATTTTAACTATATTAATAACAACTTAGTTTATGACAAAACTAAGTTTTATCCAAGCAAACTCAATAAAACAGTTGTAATTACAGTTTTTTTGTTGTTTGTGTAAATAGCCCAATAGTGCACAGATACTTTTAGCTATTGACTAACAACACATTTTTTGTTACAATATTTTTATAAGCATTACGTGTTTATAAAGGAGAAATCAAATGAAAAAACGCAAGTTTGAAATATCATATGTGAATATAGCGCTCTGTCTTGGAGTTATTGCAATCCACGTCCTGTCAGAGCCTATTAATATGCTTGAGCGTTCACTGCCCGCATTCATCTGCACGTTTATCCCGTGGCGTATGCTTAGCTGTGCAGTGCCGGGATTTATATTCTTAAGCGGACTGAAGCTGAGCTTAAAGCCCGTTAAGGACTGGGGCAAATTCTATTGGCGGCGGTTCACCTCGGTAATTGTGGCGTATCTGATATGGATGCCGGTATATTACGCATTTTCGTGGAAGCTGGGTTATTACGAAAGCATTGGAATAAAGCACTTTTTCACCGTCCTCTTTGACGGCACCTCAACCGCACATTTTTACTTCATCGTGGTAATTGTGCAGTTCTATCTGCTTCATCCCTTGTGGCAGGCCTTAACAAAGCTTCCGGCAATTCCCGTAATTGCGATAGCCGCCGTAATCACAGGCTATTCACAGGTATGGTTGCCGATAATATTTGACAACAACGGCATAGTGCCGCTTCTCACGAACGACCGATTATTCACGAACTACCTGCTCTATTATATCATAGGCTGTTATATAGGAAGAAACTATGACAAATTCACAGAAATTCTGCACCGCTTCCGACTTGCGGCATATGCTCCGTTTATATGGCTTGCGGTGGTAGATTTATTCTTCTCGTATCGGGTGATGGCATATCACGAGATAAATCTGTGGCTGTATTATGTCAATATGGCATACTGCGTCTTTGCGATACTGTCCGCACTTGCACTATGCACCTCAATCGCAAAAAAGCATTCACCCTCCGGGTTTATTATATGCCTGGACAAAGCAAGCTATTATATTTATCTGACACACCTGTTAGTATTGATGATAGCGAAATATATCCTTGACACAGCAGGGCTCACAGGAGTGCTCGACCGTCTGCCGATAATCGGAGTTTCTACATATATAATACCGATTGTGGTTTGTATGGGATATGTACAGTTGAAAACAAAAGCAAAAGGCATTTCACGATGAAATGCCTTTTTATAATGTAAATTTGGGTTTGTTGTTCTGTCAATTCACAATTCACAATTATGCTGACGCCCAATTTTTGCAATTCAAACATTGCAATTTGTGAGTTGTGTTTGCAAATTCACACCAAATTAACAATGATGAGCGTAGGGGCGAACCGTGTTCGCCCGGGGTTACCACCGATATTGGGTGAACGGGCGAACACGGTTCGCCCCTACAATCATAAATTTAAACACCCCGCCAAACCCAAATTTACAATTATTTTTCCAGCAAAGGCAAAAAATCACAATTAACTTCTTGACCTTGACAAATTCTTGTGCTATAATATATACTATCTATAATTGTGATTTTTGAAAGGAAGATAAACACATGAAAAGTATGGGTGTAAACGAAATACGTGAAAAATTCCTCAGCTTCTTTGAATCTAAGGAATGTTTAAGACTTGGCAGCTTTCCGCTTATTCCTAAGAATGACGCAAGCTTGCTTTTAATTAACTCAGGCATGGCTCCGATGAAGCCGTGGTTCCAGAACCCGGAAATCGCTCCGAAAAAGAGAGTTACAACCTGCCAGAAGTGTATCAGAACAGGCGATATCGAAAACGTTGGTAAGACTGCACGTCACGGCACATTCTTCGAAATGCTCGGTAACTTCTCATTCGGCGATTACTTCAAGAAGGAAGCTACTGCGTGGGCTTGGGAATTCTTTACAAAGGTTATGGAAATCCCGGAGGAAAAGCTCTACGTTTCAGTATATGAAGAGGATGACGAGGCAAGAGACATCTGGATTAACAATGTAGGTGTTGACCCGACTCACATCGTAAAGCTCGGCAAGGCTGACAACTTCTGGGAGCACGGTACAGGTCCGTGCGGTCCGTGTAGTGAAATCTACTTTGACCGCGGCGTTGAGCACGGCTGTGGCGACCCGAACTGTGCAGTAGGCTGTGAATGTGACCGCTTTATGGAGGTATGGAACCTCGTATTCACACAGTTTGACAAGGACGACGAGGGCAACTATAACCCGTTACCGAACCCGAACATTGACACAGGTATGGGACTTGAGAGACTTGCAGTTGTAATGCAGGGTGTTGACAACCTCTTTGAGGTTGACACTGTTCAGGATGTTATGAAGCACATCTGCTCAATCGCAAGCCTTGAATACAAGAAGGACGAGAAGAAGGATATTTCACTCCGAGTTATCACAGACCACATCAGAAGTACTGTTATGATGGTATCAGACGGCGTTATCCCGTCAAACGAAGGACGTGGCTACGTTTTAAGACGTCTTTTAAGACGTGCGGCACGTCACGGAAAGTTACTTAACATCGACAGAAAGTTCCTCTTTGAGGTAGCTGACACAGTTATCAACTGCTCAAAGGACGCATATCCGGAATTAGAGGAAAAGAGAGATTACATCAAGAAGATTATCCAGACCGAGGAGGACCGCTTCAATGCGACACTCGACAACGGTATGGTAGTTTTAAGCGAATATATCGAAAACGCAAAGAAGGAAAACAGAACCGCTTTAACAGGTGCAGAGGCGTTCAAGCTTCACGACACCTACGGCTTCCCGCTTGATTTAACAATCGAGATGGCACAGGAGCAGTCGCTTGAGGTTGACGTTGACGGCTTCAATGCGGCAATGAAGAAGCAGAAGGATGCTGCACGTGCTTCACGTGAGGACGGCTCAAGCTGGGATGCTGAGGACAGCTATTCATTCGAAAACGTATCAGCTCCGACAGAGTTCACAGGCTACACCGCATTAGAGGCTGAGAGCGTTGTACTTGGCATAGTTGCAAACGGTGAAGTAAGTGCTCAGATCACAGCCGGTGCATCGGGCTTAATCGTTACGGAAAAGACTCCGTTCTATGCAGAGATGGGTGGCCAGGCAGGCGATTGCGGTACAATCACAACTGCAAACGGCAAGGCTGAGGTTGTATATACAAAGAAGAACGCAGACGGCATTTACCTCCATGAGGTAAAGGTGGTTGAGGGTACAATTTCACTTAACGACAAGGCAGAGTTAAAGGTCTGCAAGTGCAACAGAATGGCAATCTGCCGCAACCACAGTACAACTCACCTTCTCCACAAGGCTTTAAAGGACGAGTTAGGCTCACACGTTTCACAGGCAGGCTCACTTGTAACAGCAGACAGACTCCGTTTCGACTTTGCTCACTTCGAGGCAATGACACCGGAGCAGCTTGCAAACGTTGAGGCGGCAGTGAACAAGGCAATCCTTGCGGCAATGGATATCACCGTTCAGGAATTACCGATTGACGAAGCAAAGAAATTAGGTGCAACTGCACAGTTCGGCGAGAAGTACGGCGAGACTGTAAGAGTTGTTTCGATGGGTGATTACAGCATTGAATTCTGTGGTGGTACACACCTTTCAAATACAGCACAGGCAGGACTTTTCAAGCTCATTTCAGAGGGCGGAGTTGCGGCAGGTGTAAGACGTATTGAGGCTGTGACAGGTCAGGGCGTGCTTGATTACATCAAGGCTAAGGACGAAATGATAGCAAAGACAGGTGCAGCATTAAAGACAAACCGTCTTGACGAGCTTGATATGAAGGCTGAGGCTGTGATGGAAGAAAACAGAGCATTGGCTAAGAAGGTCGAGTCATTCGAGGAAAAGATGGCAGCAATGAAGACACAGAGTATGCTTTCAGACGTAAAGGCAATCGGCGGCGTAAACCTTGTCAAGGCACAGCTCGACGGTTCAAATGCAAACGAATTAAAGACAATCGCAGACCAGATGAAGTCGCAGATTGAGAACTGCGTAGCAGTGCTTGCGGCAAATACAGACGGTAAGATTACCTTTGTTGCAATGGCGGCAAAGGACGCAGTTGCAGCAGGCGTTCACTGCGGTAACATTATAAGAGAATTAACGGCTATCTGCGGCGGCAAGGGCGGCGGCAAGCCGGATATGGCACAGGGCGGCGGCAAGGATGCGGACAAAATTGGTGATGCAATTGCCAAGGTTGATGAGATTATCTCAGATCAGATTGGAGCATAAATATGTCAGATTGTTTATTTTGTAAAATAATTGCAGGCGATATCCCTTCAACAAAGGTATATGAGGATGATATGATGCTTGCATTCAGAGACATTGACCCTCAGGCACCCGAGCACGTTATCATTATCCCGAAGGCTCATATTGCAAGTGCAAATGAAATCAGCGAGGATAATGTGAAATACATTGCTCATATCTGGACAATGATTCCGAAAATCGCAAAGGATTTAGGAATTGATGAAAAGGGTTACAGAGTAGTCAATAACTGCGGTAAGGACGGCGGACAGACAGTTCATCACATTCACTTCCACCTTATGGGCGGACGTGAGTTCGGCTGGCCGGCAGGTTAAAATTTTTAGCAGATAGCCGTTAAAACAGTCATCTGCTAAAATATGATAAGTTAAATACCGCTCAATCGTCAAGACAGTCCCCGAAACATCACTGTTTTGACGATTGGGCGGTTATTTTTAAAAAAATTAATTTTTTTTAAAAAAAGTGTTGACAAATGTATCTTTATCTGTTATAATAATTAACGTTGTATGGCTCGTTGGTCAAGCGGTTAAGAC
Source organism: Clostridia bacterium (assembly GCA_045540855.1). GTDB lineage: Bacteria > Bacillota > Clostridia > UBA1381 > UBA1381 > UMGS1958. Next base: position 8,829 of record JAZQHZ010000240.1, on the reverse strand, counting down.
TCCGGCCTCTCACGCCGGCAACGCGGGTTCGATTCCCGCACGAGTCATAAAAAGCACTTCCTATGGAAGTGCTTTTTTCATTAATGGTAAACAGCTACCTCAATTTTAGTTTTCTTATCAAAGATTCTGAGTCTCCAACAACCGTAAAAATTTTCCTTTTGTTCGAGCATCTCTATGGTGTAGTCAAATCTGTGAATATCTTTAAAAATTTCCTGCGTAAGTACCAAAGGCTCGCTTCCTTCTCTGATATCGTTTCGTGATGTGTAACTCATCTGACTAAACATCTCTTTATATAGATTTTCGTTGAATTGCAGATATTCCAACGGTTCTGTATATGCAAGAGCAAGCAAAAACAGCTTTACGTCATATTCACACGTATAATAATCAAAGTCAATTCTCCACATCATCTCCTTCTCGAACGAAATATATTCATCGTCAAATCCGATTATTTCCGGCACACCAATTTTATCAAATATCATTTTTGCCACATCAAGATGTACATCTGAATCACCGTATATAAGCCAGTTCATAACTGACTCCTCATTTATTTCCATTGTCGGGTCAAGTCCTTTTTCAAGCATTATTTTAAATCTTTCATACAGATTCTCCTTATTACCATATATCCCCAATGACTCCTCCATAACGGTTATTCCCAGCTCTGCCAGCTTTTCCGGAGTTTTTGCCGCATCAAGCTCTGCATAGAATTTTTCATCTGTCATAATATCCGCTCCTTTCGTATACTTACATAATATCATAAGCTACACACAAAATCAAGATACTTTATCATTTACCTTCCATTTCTGCCACCAATTTGTAGTATATTGTACCAATTTTCGTACACAAAAACGGCAGACGTTTCATCTGCCGTTTTACCTTGCTATCAACCCATATTTTTCCTTTACTCTCTCAAGCTTGTCTATCATCGGCTCTGCTATGAAATACAGAAAAAATACCGTTGATGCCGCGTGAATCATATCAAATGGTGCCGCCGCTGTGTACGATGCTATAAACATCTCTAACGTCGGATTCTCCTGCCACAGTATCACCGACGACGGATTTGTTATTCCGCCGAATATCACATACGAGGCTATCGCTCCATATATACACAGCGATACCTTGTTCCGCCGCAATATTCCTTTCGAGAACAAAATCCCCGCAACAAATCCCACCATTCCGAACGCAAACATCTGCCATGGTGTCCACGGTCCCTGCCCGAAGAAAAAGTTCGATACAAATGCCGCTATCGCTCCCACAAGAAATCCCGTTTCTGCTCCGAAGCATACTCCGGCTATTATCACCATTGCCGTTACGGGCTTGAACTGCGGAACCATATAAAAAGCCCCTCGTCCTGCCACTGCAATGGCACACAGCACACTTATTATCACAAGCTCTCTTGCATGCGGCTTTCTTTTCTCAAAAATCAGTGCAAACGGGATAAATATTTCAAGAAGAATCAGCATACTGATAAAATAATACCGTCTGTCATCAAGCAGATATACTCCTGCAAGAATTGTGAGCGGTACGGCTATCATCACCGCCACTGCCGCCGCAACGGTGCGTCCGTTAAGCTTAGTAGTCTTCACCTGCGCTATTTCATACTCACACCCCGGCACGAAGCACGCCGCACAGCACGCCGCCTCTGCAATCGTCAGAAGCTGAACAAGAATATTGCGCCAGTCCTCATATTTATTCTGCCACAGCACGCACGTCAGCACAAACAACGCCGCAAAAATCACACCCGACGCTATACGCCCTGCACTAATCCTCTTCTTCTTTTCCGGCTCTTCTCTTACTTCCTTTATTTCCCGGATCGGCTCGCTTTCTGTCCTGACTAAGCCGCCGCAGGCAGTGATTACATCCTCCGCAAGCATCGCCTGCGGCACTGTCGTCCTCGCCATGCGGTTTGCCGAGGTGGTATAGAAGGTTTTTCCCACGAAAAACTCCCTTGAGCTGCCCTGTGAGGTTATCGAGCCATCGAAAAACATCGCACATCTGTCCGAATTTGCCGCACAGAATTCCACATCGTGCGACACCATAATAATGCTTGTGCCCTTTTTCTTCAAATCACGCAAAATCTGTGCGAATATTCCCTTAAAATGGGCATCCATTCCCTTTGTCGGCTCATCCATAAACAGTATCTGAGGCGACATCAGTAAAATTTTCGCAAGTGCCGCCCTGTGCAGCTCGCCGCCCGATAAATCATACGGGTGCATCTCAAGCAGATTATCTATGCGGCACAATGCCGCAATCTCATAAACCTCTTTTTTGCTCTTACCCATTCCCATAAGGTCAAGCATAACCGTCTTTTTCACAAACAATGCCTGCGGATTCTGCGGCATAACTCCAATAAGTCCGCCATAGAGATTTTTGATTTTATCTATCCGCTGACCGTTTATTTTCACACTTCCGCGATACGGCACATTAAGTCCCGAAAGAATTGAAAGTGCAGTCGTTTTTCCGGCACCGTTGCCGCCTACAATTGCAAGGCATTCGCCCTTTTTAAGCGAAATATCAAGCCCCTTTACCACATCGTCAAGCTCTTTTTTATAGCGGAACCATACATCGCTTGCCTTTAGTATTTCCTGAGTCTCCGCCTCTTTCTGAGCAGTCGGCTTTATCTGAAGCTCGTGATTTGAAGCATACCTTTCAAGCCATTCCCTGCCCTCACGCACCGTCAGCGGATATTCACCACTTCCGTCCACACAGCCGTAAATCCGCATCGGTGACGGCAATGCCGCAAACATATCGTGCCCCTTCAGGGCTCTGCCTATATCCCGTGGCTTTGCATCCGCTATAATTTCGCCCTCGTCCATAACTATTACTCTGTCCGATAAGGGTATCGCCTCTTCAAGACGGTGCTCGCTCAGAATTATCGTTGTGCCAAGCTCCCGGCTTATTCGTTCAAGTGTATTTAAAAATTCGTGTGCCGCAATCGGGTCAAGCTGACTTGTCGGCTCGTCAAGTATCAGCACAGATGGCTGCATCGCCATTACCGAGGCAAGGTTTAAAACCTGCTTCTGACCGCCCGAAAGCTCGCTCACCTTCTTATGAAACCAGCTTTGTATACCGAAGAATGACGCCATTTCCGACACCCTTGTGCGGATTTCTTCATTCGAATACCCCAGGCTTTCAAGCCCGAACGCAAGCTCGTGCCATACCTTGTCCGTCACTATCTGATTGTCCGGACTCTGCATTACAAAGCCTATACGCTGTGCCTCTTCCCGGTCATCAAGTGTATCTGTTGCCTTACCCTCGAAATATATCGCTCCGCTTTTTTTGCCGAACGGTGCGAGGGACGGCTTCAACAGACGTAAAAGTGTGGTCTTACCGCAGCCGGATTTTCCGCAAAGCGTTACAAACTCACCCTTTAAGACGGAAAAGCTCACATTTTTAAGAGCCGTTCCCATTCCCTTGGGATATTCAAATGTCAGATTTTCGACTCTAAAGCTTTCCATCTCATCACCTCCGCCACTTCAATTATAACAGGCATAATGCACAGTGCGAAATACGCCGCAAAAATAATGATGCTCCATATATCCGTACCACTTCCCTCTATCATCGGGAAATATGCAAAATCCACCTTTTTATATACCGCTCCAATCAGCACGCAAAAAGCCGTCACGCAGATATACACAAGTGCCGCCGCATCACGTTTTGTGAACTTGAAAACCGAAAATGCACTTCTGCCCCTCAGCCCATAACCTCTCGCCTTCATACTGTCTGCCGTTTCCACAGTACTTTCCAGAGCCCACGTTGCCATTACCGACAGTATCGCAAGCCCGTTTTTAGCCCGTTTTACAAGCGTTCCGCTTGAAATGTCCCTGCCGATACACCTCTGTGCATCAGTGACAATTTTAATCTGCTCAATGAATCTGGGCACAAAGCGGAGCGTCATTGAGAATATCAGCGAAAGCGAGGGGATAATTTTGCCGAACAGATAAATAAATTTATCACTCGTCATCACCGCAGTATAGCAGAAAAAATGGCATATTACGCTCACTATCATAACTGCCGCCGCAGCGCCATACGCAAGCGATTCAAGCGTAAGCGGATTGCCGCCGGGCAGATACCGCAGAATTGTTGCACCCTCGTGATTAAAAAGCGGGTTCATCAGTGCCGCCGCAAGCATCATCGGTAGCATATATAACAAATTGGATTTCACTGCCTGCTTACCGCCAAGACATACTGAATATGTAAATCCGCATACAAACGATATAACAAGGCACACCGGGTGCATCAGAAACATCGAAAAGCCTATCACTGCGGCAAAATACAGAAAATTCACAATCGGATGATATGTTTTGAATTCATTCACGCAACCCGTCCCTCCTTGATATATTTTAAGATAAGTATAGCACAGGTAATAAATTTTGTCAAATAAAGAAGTATAAAAAATAAGAGAGCCGAAGCTCTCTTATTCTTATATTATAATGTGATAACTGCTACCTTGTTAACCTCTACCGGAGCCTCACCTAATGCAGCTATTGCAGCTTCCTCATTTGTCATTGACGGAGTAACTGCACTATCCTGAAGGATAAGCTCCTTATTGAATGACTTAACCTCTAATGAAGGTAATGTATACTTTTTCATAATCGTTATCCTCCTTTAATTATTCTGCAAATAAAGCCTCAGCTGTCGGTGCCGGAATAGCATCTAAATCAGCTGCTACTACTACAAGACCTGTTACAACTGTACCGCTTGAAATTGTTGTGCCAAAGAATGTCATAGCTCCTGCCTCGCCAACTGTCCACTCCACGCAGTTAACCGGATTGTTAATTGCCTCGTCAACTGTGAATGTACCTGTATAAGCCTTAGCCGGGTTACCTGTATTCTCTGTGTATGTACCGAACTCTGCAACTGCAACTGTCGGCATTGTCTTAACAACCTTCTTCGGGTATGTTACTGTGAAGCCTCTCCAGTACGGGCTGTTGTTCTCTGCAGCAGCCACGATTTCAACTGTACCTGCTTCTGTTGCTGTGTATGAACCACCATCACCAACCAAAGCTACGCCGCCGATTGTGTACTCGCCTGTATCTGAGTAAAGGTCGCCCATTGTTACAACTGAGTTAGCTACTACCGGAACGATGAACTTTGTTCCGCCGTTTACCTGTGCCCAGTCCTTCCAGTTTCCGTTTGCAAACTTACCGTTATTTGATGTGTCAACATCTACCTTAACGTCAATCTTTTCTCCGTTAATATCTGCCTGACCAACGAGAATTGCTGAACCGCCTGTATAAACGATTGCGCCCTCGTCCTGTCTGAATGTGAACTTAACTGTTGCATCTGCATCGCCTAATGCAACTGTGTTATCTGTAAATACCGGTGTTAATATAACGTTCTCTGTTACTGTAACCTCTTCACCAAATCCATATGTATTTGTGCCGTCTGTCCAGCCTGTTAATGTCTTACCCTCTGTATAGAGTGATGTATTAACCGGAATTGTAGCTGTCTTGCCGATTTCAACTGTTACTGCTGCCGGAGCAATACCTGCTGCACCGTTTGCATCGAATGTTAATGTAGCATCATTCGGAATCTCTGATGCGTCAATCTCCTTAACTGCAATGTACGGGAGATAGTTACCGCCTGAGATTGAGAGTGTTGTTCCCTCGCCCTTGTAATATGTTACTACTACGTTGTCTGTCTTGTTACCGTGGAAGCAAGTGCCGTTGTTTGTGTTAACCTTTGCTACCTCGTTACCGTCTGCATCCTTAACAATGAGGTCACCGCCCCATGCACATGTACCGGCTGTGATCATTGCCGGACCTGATACTGTAATTGTTGACTTGAACCATACTAAGCCGTGTACTGATGCGTGTGTTGTAGCATCTACTACCATTACTGCATCTGCACTGTCAGCTGCTACTCTCTCTCCTGCTGCGTTGATACCGAAATCAACCTTTGTTCCTGTTGCAACTTCTTCAGCTGTGAGGATACCCTCGCCTGTGAAATCTGCAACTAAATCAACCTTAGCCGCCGGTGCTGCTGTCGGTGCCGGTGTCGGTGTCGGAGTTGCTGTCGGCTCCGGAGTTGAAGCTGCTTCAGCCTTCGGATATGTTACTGTAACACTCTCCCAGTATGAGCCGCTCTCTGCACCTGCCACGATTGCAACTGTACCGTCCTCTGTTGCTGTGTATGTGCCGCCATCGCCTGTGCACTCTACACTGCCGATTGTATATGTACCTGCATCATTGTAGATGTTGCCCATTGTTATAACTGAGCCTGCGATTACCGGAACATTGATGATTGTTCCGCCGTTAACCTGTGCCCATGTATCACCACGCTTGAAGTTGTTGAACTTACCTGCTGATGCATCGATATCTGCCTTAACGTCAATTTTTGCATCGCCGATTACTGCCTGCTCAACGAGGATTGCACTCGGATTGCCTGTGCCCTGAACTGCTATTGTCTGTGCACCGTTTGACTCACCAAAGTAGAATGTAACTGATGTTTCAGCATCGCCTAAAGCTGCTTTGTTATCTTCAAACCACGGTGTTAATGTTACATCTTCTGTTAAAGTAAAGCTTTCACCTATTGCATATACAGTAGAACCATCTGTCCAGCCTGTTAAGGTTGAATCTGCACCATATACGCTGTTATTAACCGGAATTGTAACTGATGAGCCCTTTGTTACTGTAACCGCTTCCGGAGCTGTACCCTCGCAAGCATATGCACTGATGTCATATGTTACTGTTGCAACGTCCTGAACTGTTAAAGCACATGTAGCACTATAATCAACACCGCCAACTGTAACTGTTGCTGTGATGTTAGCTGTTCCCGGTGCAACTGATGTTACAACACCGTCTGCAACTGTAGCAACTGCTTCATTATCTGATGACCATACAACCGCTGCATCGCCTGTATTCTGAGTTGTTGCGTTGATTGTTAATGTATCACCTAAGTTAATTGTGCTTGATACCGGTGATACGCTGATTTCCGGATCTGTTGTCTGGATTGTTACTGATACACCTGCGATGTAGAAATCGCCTGCATATGATGACAGGCATAAATCTGTCGCTGCATCAATTGTGAATGTGAAGCTACTTGTTCCTGCTTCCTGAACTGCAATAACGTTAGCTGTATCTGCAAGAGCTGAAGCATAATCTGCATACGCACTGCCCGGAACAGTTGATGTTACAACAGTAGCTCTTGAGCCGTGTGACTGAGTATAAACTGTAACTTCTGCCGGCTTTGCAACTGCAAACTCAAGTACGTTCTGAACATTCTTTAATCTTAAGCAGTTGAGATTTCCGTCGTAGTTACCCTTGTTTGATGCATAGCTGTTACCTTTTGTTGAGAAGAAATGGTTATCACCAATCAAATCACCGGTTGCCAAGCCTGCACTCATATAATCATCAAACCAATATGTAGCTGTTGAGCTGATTGGCACGATATCATCTGCTGTTGCCGCACTTACTGTTAAGCCTGCAAAAGCACTTACTGACATTGCTAATGCTGCGATAGCACTAACTAATCTTTTCATTTTCATAAGAAAACTCCTCCTTTTTTAATTACCTATCATACCTCTGACAAGTATATTATGATATCATAATTATACAACCAAATTCTTACATTGTCAACATTTTTGTACTAAAATACCAACAAGAAATGTAATTCCAATAATATTTCAAGGTATTTTCACTAATTTTTTGACATCAGCTCTACATGCAAAAAGGAACTGCTCAAAGCAGCTCCTTTTTATATTAATTATAATGTGATTGTAAATGTCTGTGCAACCTTAGTCTTGCCCTCGCCATCACCGAACTCAGCTGCTGCTAAAGCTGTTGCAGTCTGCTTTTCCGGCTCTACCGGAGTCTCGCCTGATGTTGTCACAATATTAACTAAATCAAACATTTCTACATCGATAATCGGAGTTTCAAATTTTTTCATTTTCTTTTTCCTCCTTTATTATTCTGCCATTGAAGCTACTGCTGTTACATCAGCCGCCTCAATAATTGCATTTTCTACTATAATACCATAAACTGCACTTGCACCGTCACCTGATACTACTGTTACATCGTCCTCAGCTGTTACACCTGATACTGTGAATGCAACGTGGTTAAATGATGCTTCGCCTGTGATTGTAAATGTAGCCTTTAATGCTGTCGCCACACCTTCATACTCCTCTGATGTGTCATACTTCTTAACAAGCTCAACTAATGAATCAATCTTTGACTCTGCCTTCTTCGGGTATGTTACTGTGATACTTGACCAGTAACCGCCACTCTCTGCACCTGCTACGATTTCAACTGTACCGTCCTCTGTTGCTGTATATGTGCCGCCATCACCTGTGCACTCTACGCCGCCGATTGTATATGTACCTGCATCATTGTAGATGTCGCCCATTGTTATAACTGAGCCTGCGATTACCGGAACATTGATGATTGTTCCGCCGTTAACCTGTGCCCATGTATCACCACGCTTGAAGTTGTTGAACTTACCTGCTGATGCATCGATATCTGCCTTAACGTCGATTTTTGCATCGCCGATTACAGCCTGCTCAACGAGGATTGCACTCGGATTGCCTGTGCCCTGAACTGCTATTGTCTGTGCACCATTTGACTCACCGAAGTAGAATGTAACTGATGTTTCAGCATCGCCTAAAGCTGCTTCGTTATCTTCAAACCACGGTGTTAATGTTATATCTTCTGTTAAAGTAAAGCTTTCACCTATTGCATATACAGTAGAACCATCTGTCCAGCCTGTTAAGGTTGAATCTGCACCATATACGCTGTTATTAACCGGAATTGTAACTGATGAGCCCTTTGTTACTGTAACTGCTTCCGGAGCTGTACCCTCGCAAGCATATGCACTGATGTCATATGTTACTGT
>JAZQHZ010000239.1:0-7028 GCA_045540855.1 Clostridia bacterium | reverse complement strand
TTGTAGACAAACCTGTCTACAAGCTGTCAGACTGCGAGAAATTAGGGCAGATTTTGCGAAAAGGAACTCGTAGGTGTACACGCACCGCCAAGAAGGGCGGGCAGCCGTAAGGCTGACTTCGGCGTAGCCGAATGTGCTGAGGTAGGTACGTTAGAGTTTCTTTTCGTAAAAAACGCATAACGACGGGCGTTCCTCGATGGGACGCCCGTCGTTTGCAAAAGAAAATAAATTTTAATTTTATATTTTTCTCAAAACGTTATGCGTGGTCTGACCAATTTGTCGGCGGTCTGAGCATCTGCCAAAGACAGATGCTTAGTTTAATTTTCTGTACAAATCCTCAGTACATTTATTCTTTCGTCATACTGCACGCTTACGCCCTCAATATAAGGAACAATGGCATTGACCTCCATTACAAATTTACCCTCAGGCGTTACGTACGGCTCACCGTCCATAAGGCTCTCCTCGCCGTCTGCTATGAGATGAGTTCTGCCCGAACGTGCAATTACCGTCCGTCCGCCGCTCTTCAGTGTCAGCTCTTCCTTCTGTGCGTTATATTCATACTCGAAGGTATCCCACTTTGTCCGTAGTCTTTCAAGTATACACAGCACTGCTCCCCACACACTTCCGTTTTTATTGACACTTCTCACGCCCTGCGTGTCAGGCTCCTGACCGTTTACGAGTATCTTGCACCAGCATTCTTCCTCTGCCTTATACTTTATCGCATCCGCCTCAGGAATTGATTTGATGATTTCGGCTGGCAGTATTTCTTTCTGATAATCCTCATATATCACGCCCGGCTTTGCTGCTGTGAAGCTATCCTTTTCGCACTCTGTGCTGTGAATTTCCACAACCGCTTCACTGATACCCTGCATTCTTGCCTTGAGCACTATCTTTCCTGCATTTTTAGTCGAACGTATGAACACTCTGTTCACTCCGCATTCGGCATATACGTGATTTTTATGTATCACACTATCCTCTCTGCCGTGACCGTCAAATCTACCGCTGTTGTATCCGCCTAAAAATACACCCTCGCCTTCAAGCTCAAAATCTATACGATCATCACAAATCGGACATATTCTGCCCTCTGAATCTCTTACCTCAACATCGACAAACATCACATCAGCACCGTCTGCTCTCAGACCGCCCGGTGCACTCATTGCACGAAGTCTCAGCTCTGACGGCTCTGATACAGTTTCGATTCTATCATATGTTATGTTGCCCTCATAATCCGTACCCTTTGCAACAATTTCTCCACTCCGGGTAATATCTATGCCCTCAAACGGGAATATGAAGCTATTAAGCGGCTTATCGCATACACCTGCACTTTCGCCGTTTATTATCAGCTCCACGCTCTTTATATCATAGCTTGCAACCACATACACCGTCTTATTTTTAGCGTCACGGAGGTCATATTCGCCTGTGCCTTCCCAGAATTTCCCGTTAAAGCTCTTTTTTTCGTATCGGTAATTTATACCGTCCTCAGGCAAATAGTTCCAGTGCCCCAGAATTTTCACCATCGGAACAGCCGACTGCATAACCCTGAACACCTCAAAGCTCTGCTTCTTTATTCTTATAGGGTCAACTCGTCCGCTCATACGTCCGTTTTCGCTGTATGCCTGTCTGCCGTGCTGGGCAGAGTCCGTCCAGCACAGTGCCGCACATGCACTGTACCAGTCCTTCTTTGAGGCACCGCCTATACGGTCATTGAAGAATTCACTGTATTCCCTCGCCGCCGCCATTGCGTGCTCTTCTGCATTCAGGTCATAAAAATCAAAGCCGTCCTGCTTTCTGCCGCCCTTGCCTATCCACTTATTTTTATAGTCGAAATCCGGTTGTGTATAGTCGTCCCAGATACGTCTGGGTGCTTCCTCACGCAGGTATTCCGTCTCCGTAATCGGACCGTGCTCCGCACTGAAGCGTGCGGCGTGGCGGTTTAACATAGTGCCTACGTATTCTGATTCGTTGATTACATCCTCTGTGTTAAGCGTGCGGCAGCCCATAAATCTGCCGCCCGACGGGTCAAGCTCTTCCTTCAACAAACGCATTTCACGCATATGCTCAAGTGAAATTGAATTATTTCCCGCCTCCCAGAAGAGAATGGACGGATTATTTCTGAAATATATTATTATATCACGCATCAGCTCAACACGGTGATCCCACTGTCTTGAAAAGGTTTCGCATTCCTTATCGCCTGCCGGCTGAGTGCATACCACTCCGTGTCTGTCACAGGCGCGGATATCTGCGGGCGATGCCGCAACGTGCATCCATCTGATATGGTTTGCATTGCTTTCTCTTACAAGCATTGCATCATAGTCCTTGAGCCATTCGGGTGCAATGCCAATTGCCGCCCACTCATTCGAGGCACGCTGTGCATAGCCTCTGAGCCATACGGGATTGTCATTTATAAGCACGCCCTTGTCCTTATCGTAGCCCACCTTGCGGAAGCCCGTTTCAAGGCTTACGGTATCATAAAGCTCACCATTGCAATAAAGACTAATTTCTGCTCTGTATAGATAAGGATCCTCCACACTCCACAACCGCAATTTTGTTTTATCCGATTCCATTTTCACAACTGTCACATCAAGCGACTGTGTCTGTGTGGGTGCAACCTCATCCTCAGACAAGGGGATGTATTTCACTTTTCCGTTAGAGAGTTTTTCTACCCTGTATGCATCCTTTGGAGTAATTGATAAAGGATTTTTTATTTCACCCGTTGCCTTTATGAGTGATGACCTTTTAAATCTCGCCGCCTCTTTGCCGTTATGCTCATAAATAACAATTTCAAGCTCGCCTTCAAGGTCAGAAAGTCCTTCATTTCGGATTTCCACCTCAGCACAAATTACGGCAGTCGAATTTTTTGTATCGTATTCTTTTCCGTAAATATATGCACCCTTCGTCCTTAAATTACTGTATACAGGAAGAGTTATGTATGCTTCCCGCTTGAAGTGCATTTTTACGGGACGTGTAATACCGCCTAAGGTCGGATTGAAGTCGTTGCAGTTCCATATAAAGCCCACACCACTATTTTCGTCAGCAACGGTCTGCTGCTGACTCATATAAAAGCTGCCCGGCACTGCACCCTCAACATTCGGAGTTTCTGCAATGCAGAAGGGTATATTTCTCGTTGCAGTGTTATCCGTAGCAATGGCAATAACGTTTTCGCCTTCATAATCAATCCAGGGTGTGAGGTCAAACGCAAACGGTGCCACTCCTGCCTCGTAATAGCCTGCCATATTACCGTTGATATAAAGATAGCAGGTCTGACGGATGCCCTCAAATTCTATAATAGCCTTATAGCCCTTATATTGCGGCATCACAGTGAACCTGTTTCTGTAAAATGCCACAGTACGCTTTTGCGTACTGCCTGCATCGTGTATTCTTCCCTTGAAAAGGTCACAATCATTAAATGTATGTGGAAGAGTCACACTTTCCCATTCTTCGTCGTCATAATCTGTATCATAGAACGTCCTGCCGGCACTGTCAGTGCTTTTTTTCACCGCCTCGCTCATAGGAAAAGTATCTGCCGACTTGAATTTCCATCCGTTATGAAAATAATATGACATTCCCGATACACTTTTTTTATAGCCCATAATTCTCTCCATAAATCCCTAAAACAAAAAATCTTTGAAATCCGCTGGATTTCAAGGACAATCATGGCTCGTGCGGGGATCGAACCCGCCGTGCCGGCGTGAGAGGCCGGAGTCTTAACCGCTTGACCAACGAGCCATACAACATTGATTATTATAACAGAATAAATCCAATTTGTCAACACTTTTATTTTTAAAATTCTTATTTTTTTCTATATTTATATTTGTGCATTTCCTACAAAGGGTTAATTTCCTCCTAATCGGCAATACTATTCCTATTAAATGTAGAAAGGATTTTTTGTTATGGGATATATATGGAGTATAATTGCGGGTGCAGCGATGAGCATACAGGGAGTTATGAACACACGTTTAGGCGAAAAAATCGGGTTATATGAATCCAACGCCTTTGTTCAGGGTACTGCATTCGTACTGTCCTTAGTTGCAGTATGGATTGTAGGCAAAGGCAATTTCCGTGCGATTGGCGAGGTAAACAAGCTGTATTTATTAGGCGGTGTGCTTGGGCTTATTATAACCGTTACGGTAATGCTCGGTATGGGAAAGCTTACGCCTGCCATTGCAGTTTCTACTATATTAATATCGCAGCTGCTCGTTGCCGCATTAATTGATGCGTTCGGGCTGATGGGAACGGAGAAAGCGGCATTTGGATGGAATAAATATGTAGGGCTTGCTCTGATGATTGGCGGGATGGTTTTGTTTAAAAGGTAAATTTGGGTTTATCGTTCCGACAATTCACAATTCACGATTCACGATTCACAATTCACAATTATGCTGACGCGTAATTGTTTGCAATTCAAACCTTGCAATTTGTGGGTTGCGTTTGCAAATTTAAACTGCACCCTCTTGCAAATTTCCACAACACCTTCGTATGCAGGCTTTGCCTGCCGATGCACCATTTAAAGGGAGATTTTCAAGAGGGAAAGTCTTGAACGGCACTCTTTTTCGTTCTTTTTCTGTTGCTGATGACAGAAAAAGAACCGGGGATATACGACGTAACCAATTAAAACTGAACGTCTTGGGGCAGAGCCCGTTTGAATCGTTTGGGCGAGTGCAAACATCTCGATAAACCCAAATTTGAAACGCAAACAATTCAGCATCAGCACGATTCCGATTCCCGGATTCCGAATTGTTGGAATTTGTCTCGACGACAAATCCCAATCCATTTATACCGCAAGATACTCAATGTTTATGTCAATATACAGAATGAAAATTTACCAAACTTGTGATACAATCATCTTAACAAAATAAAAAACAGGAGGACAAATATATGAAAATGACATTCCGCTGGTATGGCGAGGGTAATGATTCGGTAACTCTTGATCAAATTCGCCAGATTCCGGGCAAGCCGGGTATTGTCGGTGCTTTATTTGATATTCCCGTAGGTGAAGTATGGAAAAAGGAAGATATCAAGAAGCTCTACGATACCGTAACAAATGCAGGTCTTGAATTAGAGGTAATCGAAAGCGTTAATATCCACGAGGATATCAAGCTCGGCCTTCCCTCACGTGATGGCTATATCGAAAACTACAAGCAGACTATAAGAAACCTTTCAGAGTTCGGTATCAAGGTTATCTGCTATAACTTTATGCCGATTTTTGACTGGTTAAGAAGCGACCTTGCTTATCCTTTAGAGGACGGCTCAAACGCATTATGCTACATAGACAGCAAGGTTCGTAACGTCGATCCGATCGACCTTGTAAGAAGCACAACAGACAATTCAAACGGATTCACTCTTCCGGGCTGGGAGCCTGAAAGACTTGCAGAGCTTGAAGTACTCTTTGAGCAGTACCGCAAGATGGATCACGACCAGTTATTCGATAACTTAAAGTATTTCTTAGAGCAGATTATCCCTGTTTGTGAGGAGTGCGACGTTAAGATGGCAATTCACCCGGACGATCCGCCGTGGGATATCTACGGGCTTCCGAGAATCGTGACCAACAAGGAAAATCTTGAAAGACTTGTTCACCTTGTTGACAGCCCGTATAACGGTCTGACCTTATGCTCAGGCTCACTCGGTGCAAACCCGGATAATAATATTCCGGAGCTGGTACGTCACTTCGGAAAGATGGGCAGAATCCACTTCGCACACGTAAGAAACATCAAGTTCTTCGGCGAGAAGCAGTTCCACGAAAGTGCCCACTTATCAAGTGATGGCTCACTCGATTTATATGAGATTATGAAGGCATATCACGAGGTAGGCTTTGACGGATACGTTCGTCCTGACCACGGCAGAATGATATGGGGCGAAACTGCAAGACCGGGCTACGGCTTATATGACAGAGCATTAGGTATTGCATACATCAACGGCTTATGGGAAGCACTCGAAAAGAACAATAAGTAACCTAAAAGAGAGCGGAATATTTTCCGCTCTCTTTTACTTTGCCAGATCAGTCAGGCTGTAAAACTCATATCCCAATTCACGTGCAGAATCAATGATATCACCCAATGCCTCTGCATTATCCGAGGATACTGCGTGCAGCAGGATTATCGCACCGTCGTGCAGATATGGCACGACGTTTTCATATGCATAATCACTTCCCTTCTGGGAATTTATATCCCAGTCCTTGTATGCCATACTCCACATCACCGTCTTATAGCCCTCGTCCCTCGCCACCGCAAGCACACGTTCGCTGTACTCACCCTCCGGCGGACGCATATATTCCATTTTATATCCGTACATCTCCTCACATTCCCTGCTCAGATTGTTAAGCTCTGCCCTGATGGTATCAACGGGCTGCTTCGGGAGATTCAAGTGGTTTACGGTATGGTTGCCGACAATATGTCCCTCGTCAATCATACGCTTTATCAACTCCGGCTGATTTTTAAGATACGGTCCCGTAACAAAAAACGCCGCCGGAACCTCATGCTGTGCAAGCACGTCAAGAATTTTCGAGGTGTAACCGTTTTCATAGCCCTCGTCAAAGGTGAGATACAGCCGCCGCTCTTCGCGGTGATCCATATAATATCCGCCGTTAGATTCAAGTACGTTACGCTGTTCCTCGGTGATACGTGGCTCCACACCCTTATTCCGCACAAATCCCCAGCCGATACCCTTAGAATCAAGGTCATTATAATTTGTCGGTGCAACCGTAACAGATGGCACCTGAGTAGATGAAGAAGGCTCAAGCGTAGGCGTTGCATCTTTTTCTGTACACGCAGTGCATAAAAATATTGACATTATAACAGGTATGAAAACGAGCTTTTTCATATATATTACACCTCTTGTTTTTGTTTGTTATTCTATGGTATTCACGATGGCGGAGATTTATGATAAATTTGGGTTTATCGAGATGTTTGCACTCGCCCAAACGATTCAAACGGGCTCTGCCCCAAGACGTTCAGTTTTAATTGTTTGCAACGTATATCCCTGGTTCTTTTTCTGTCTGCAGTATTAGCGGCAGCTATGCTGTCTGCATCCTCAGA
>JAZQHZ010000238.1:0-3450 GCA_045540855.1 Clostridia bacterium | reverse complement strand
AGAATGCAGGAAATCCGTACCGCACAGGCAAAGTTTGCTTCATATTCACAGGAGCAGGTTGACGCTATTTTCAAAGCTGCTGCAATCGCTGCAAACCACGCACGTATACCGTTAGCAAAGATGGCTGTTGAGGAAACAGGCATGGGTATTGTTGAGGATAAGGTTATCAAGAATAACTACGCTTCAGAGCATATATATAATCAGTACAAGAATGTTAAGACCTGCGGAATCATTGAGGAAGACAAGGCTTACGGAATCAAGAGAATCGCAAACCCGATCGGCGTAATTGCGGCAGTCATTCCGACAACCAACCCGACTTCAACCGCAATCTTTAAGACACTTATCGCTTTAAAGACAAGAAACGGTATCATCATCAGCCCTCACCCGAGAGCAAAGGGATGTACTGTTGAAGCGGCAAGAATCGTACTTGAGGCAGCAGTCAAGGCAGGTGCACCGGAGGGTATCATCGGCTGGATTGACGTTCCGTCACTTGATATGACAAACCTTGTTATGAAGGAGGCTGACTGCATCCTTGCAACAGGTGGTCCGGGAATGGTTAAGGCGGCATATTCGTCAGGTAAGCCGGCATTGGGCGTTGGTGCAGGTAACACTCCGGCAATCATTGACTCAACTGCTGATGTTAAGCAGGCTGTAAGCTCAATTATCCACTCAAAGACATTTGACAACGGTATGATTTGTGCATCAGAGCAGAGCGTGATCGCACACAAGGATGTATATAATGCAGTCAAGAAGGAATTTGAATACCGTGGTTGCTACTTCCTCAAGAAGGATGAAATTGACAAGATCAGAAAGACAATTATCATAAACGGTGCATTAAATGCAAAGATTGTAGGTCAGAAGGCTCATAAGATTGCAGAGCTTGCAGGCGTGAGCGTTCCCGAAAGCACAAAAATCCTTATCGGCGAGGTTGAGAGTGTAGATATCAGCGAGGAATTCGCACACGAGAAGCTCTCCCCTGTTCTTGCAATGTACAAGGCAAAGGATTTTGACGAGGCACTTGATAAGGCAGAAAGACTTGTTGCTGATGGCGGCTACGGTCATACCGCTTCGGTTTATCTTAACGCCACAACAGAAGGGACTAAGATTGACACCTTTGGCGAGAGAATGAAGACCTGCCGAATCCTTGTTAATACTCCGTCATCACACGGTGGTATCGGTGACCTTTATAACTTCAAGCTTGCTCCGTCGCTCACATTGGGCTGCGGTTCATGGGGCGGAAACTCTGTTTCAGAGAACGTTGGAGTCAAGCACTTATTAAATATCAAAACAGTTGCCGAGAGGAGAGAAAATATGCTTTGGTTCAGAGCACCTGAAAAGGTTTATATAAAGAAGGGTTGTCTCCCTGTTGCTTTAAGCGAATTAGGCGACGAATTAGGCAAAAAGAGAGCATTTATCGTTACTGACGAGTTCTTATACAAGAACGACTATACAAAGGTTATCACAGATAAGCTTGACGAAATGGGCATCACACACAAGACATTCTTTAACGTTGCTCCGGACCCGTCACTTGCCTGTGCAAAGGAAGGTGCGGCTGAAATGGCAGCATTTGAGCCGGACGTAATCATCGCATTAGGCGGTGGCTCGGCAATGGATGCGGCTAAGATTATGTGGGTACTTTACGAGCACCCGGAGGTTGACTTCCTCGATATGGCAATGCGTTTTATAGACATCAGAAAGCGTGTATACACCTTCCCGCATATGGGTGACAAGGCAATGTTCATTGCAGTGCCGACATCAGCCGGAACCGGCTCAGAGGTTACACCGTTTGCCGTTATCACAGACGAATCAACAGGTATTAAGTATCCGCTTGCTGACTACGAGCTTATGCCGGATATGGCAATCGTTGATGCTGATTTAATGATGAATATGCCTAAGGGACTTACCTCAGCATCAGGTATCGACGCACTCACTCACGCACTTGAGGCATATGCTTCAATTATGGCAACAGAGTTCACAGACGGTCTGGCATTGAAAGCAATTTCAACAATTTTTGACTACCTCCCTGCTGCTTATAATGAGGGCAGTGCAAACCCGAAGGCAAGAGAAAAGATGGCTCATGCTTCAACAATGGCAGGTATGGCATTTGCAAATGCGTTCCTTGGCTTATGCCACTCAATGGCACATAAGTTGGGTGCATTCCATCACCTTCCGCACGGAGTTGCAAATGCACTTCTTATCACAGAAATTTTACGTTATAATGCAGTTGAGGATCCGACAAAGATGGGAACCTTCTCACAGTACGAATATCCGCACGCATTGGCAAGATATGCTGAAATCGCAGATTTCTTACGTTTAGGCGGCAAGACAGATGCGGAGAAGCTCGAAAAGCTTTGCGATAAGATTGATGAAATCAAGGATATGATTGGTATCAAGGCTACAATCAAGGATTACGGCGTAGATGAGAAGTACTTCCTTGAGACACTTGACGAAATGACAGAGATGGCATTTGACGACCAGTGTACAGGTGCTAACCCGAGATATCCGCTTATGAGCGAGATGAAGGAGATTTATCTCAAGGCTTATTACGGAAAATAATGTTTATACAGACTGAAATTGAGTTATAAATATATTAAAGGAGTGAACTGCAATGAAATTAGATACACTTATCGCCGAGCGTAAGGATAAAAAGGTTTACCGTGACGGCGATGCTACAATCAAGGTGTTTGATGAGAGCTATAACACTGCCGACGTTTTAAACGAGGCGTTAAACACTGCAAGAATCGAGGAAACTGGACTTAATATCCCGAAAATCCGTGAGGTTACGAAGATTGACGGCAAGTGGGCTATTATCACCGACTATATCGAGGGTAAGACGCTTGCTCAGCTTATGGAGGAGAATCCGGATAAGGAGGATGAATATCTTAATCTTTTCGTTGATACGCAGATTGAGATTCAGAACAAGTCGTGTCCCCTCTTAACCAAGATTCACGATAAGATGCACAGAAAGATTATGGGAACGGGACTTGATGCAACAGTTCGTTACGACCTTCACACACGTCTTGACGGCATGAAGAAGCACAAGAAGGTATGCCACGGCGACTATAACCCGTCAAACGTTATTATCACTGCTGACGGCACGCCGTTCATCCTCGACTGGGCACACGCTACACAAGGCAATGCTTCAGAGGACGTTGCGAGAACCTATCTTTTATTCGTACTCGCAGGCAAAGAAGAGCTTGCCAAGAAGTATTTAAAGCTTTTCTGCAAGAAGAGCGACACTGCGATTCAGTATGTACAGTCATGGTTACCGATTGTTGCTGCTTCGCAGCTTGTGAAGAACCGTGCCGAGGAGCGTGAGCTTCTCGAAAGCTGGATTAACGTTGTGGATTATGAGTAATATTAAACCGCCGCACTTTTGTGCGGCGGTCAGACCGTCGACAAATTGGTCAGACCACGCATAACGATTAAAGAAAAATATAAAATTAGAAA
>JAZQHZ010000237.1:0-8089 GCA_045540855.1 Clostridia bacterium | reverse complement strand
TAATAAAAGAGCGTTGCACTGTTGTGCAACGCTCTTTTGGGCTATATTTTACTTATTTGATTCTTTCTCTGATATAGCTTTCAAGAAAATCAGCCGTCTTTTCAATTCCCATTCTTGTGCTGTTGATTGAAATATCGTAATTTCTTGAATCGCCCCACTTGTTCGGGCAGTAATAGTTGTGATACATCTTTCTGTTTCTGTTCTGACGGTTTATGATTACATCAGCCTCGTAGCTTGTGATGTGGTTATACTCAGCA
Source organism: Clostridia bacterium (assembly GCA_045540855.1). Lineage (GTDB taxonomy): Bacteria > Bacillota > Clostridia > UBA1381 > UBA1381 > UMGS1958. The sequence goes on along the minus strand of JAZQHZ010000237.1, from coordinate 7,832 downwards.
ATACGTGCTGTTTTTGCTTCCTTGTCAGCTAAAACGAAGATTGAAATCATTCCCGGATAACCCTTTAAAATAGTCTCCGAGCATCGGCCTACAACTACAAATGACTCACCCTGCTCAGCCTTTTCTCGAAGATATTTAAACTGAAGGTTTGCGATATTCTCCTCAGGTGATGAGCTGTATCCTCTGCGTGTTTTTGAGAAGAAACGGTTTTTGGGAACCTCATCATAACGTTCAAGGTCCGAGTGGTCAATATCCTTTGCAATTGCGATTTCCTTTAAGATATTGGAGTCATAAAGCGGAAGGTTAAATCTCTGTGCGAGAGTGTTGGCGATTTCGTGACCGCCGCTTCCGAACTCACGTCCGATTGTGATAATTAGCTGTTGTGACATAGAACATACCTCCTTTGTTGATTATATATATCTTGCAAAAATAAATATGGTTGAAATAATAAGTACAATTACCGTTGCAGGAGCCATTGACTTTCAATAACGTCCACAACCGATAATATAACCCTCGCGTGCTGCAACAGATGTACCTACTACATTTGCCGAAGCTCCGATAGGTGTTGCACTGCCGCCGATATCCGTACCCATTGAAAGTGACCACGCAAGCGTATCAAGCGGAACACCTTGTGAAACGGATAAAGCCCTTATAACCGGAATCATAGTAGCGGCGAACGGAATGTTATCCACAAATGCACTTGCAATCGCTGAAATCCAGATTATAATTGCGACCATAAGGTATAAGTTTCCGCCGCTGATTGTACCGATAAATCCGGCGATAAGCTCAAGTACTCTTGTTTCTTCAAGCCCGCCCACTACAATGAAAAGTCCTACAAAGAACAGAACGGTTTTATAGTCGACGTGCTTCATTATTTCAGGTATATGCTTCGGTGCGGTGATAAGGGTAACTATTGCAATAAAGAGACCGATTGTTGCAACGGTAAGCCCTGTCATTGCGTGTGTTACAAGCATTACCACTGCACTGAGGAATATTACCCAGCTTATGATAAAGCCACGCTTATCAGTGATTGCATCCTTCGGGTCGGGATGGTTTGTGATTGTGGCTGATAATGATGCGGATTTTGTAAGCTGCTTTCTGAAGCAGAAATAGAAATATACTATAATTACAATTAATGAAATTCCTGCAATAACACCGGTGTTTGTGATGAAATCCGCAAACGAATATCCGAGTGATGTACCGATTATGATATTGGGCGGGTCACCGCACATTGTAGCCGAGCCGCCTAAGTTTGCACAGAAAATCTCTGCTAAAATCATAGGTATCGGATTGAATTTCAAAAGCTGTGCCAGCTCTACCGTTACTGCCGCAAGGAAGAGAATAACGGTGATTGAGTCAATAAACATTGCAAGCACTGCCGACATAATCATAAAGGTGATAAAAATCGGGATGGTCTTGTAATGAACAAAGTTTGCGATACGCATACAGAGCCATCTGAAAAATCCGACTCTTGCCATACCTTCAACCATAATCATCATACCTGTGATGAATATAATGGTTGCCCAGTTGATGCCCGAGGAAGATTCCTCGGCACTTCCTGCACTGTACCAGAATTGGGGTGTGAAGATTGAGTGAAAATTAAGTGTGTGTAAAATTGCGTCAGTGCTGTGCATACATAAGCCGAATACTACAATGAGTGTAATGGCTCCGCTTACAAGCGTGATGATGTGACGCTCGATTTTTTCTGTGATAATCAAAAGGAACATTATCACAAAGATTGCTGCTGCTAAAATCTGTGCTAACATTTGTCATGCCTCCAAGATGTGTTTTTCTTATAGTATGATTGGAATTTGTTAAAATTTCCTCATTAATGACAGTTTACTCCTTTTGAAATTGTATTTCAAGCAGTAGCAGAAAAGTTTGTTGAAAAAGGAAAAAATGTTTAGCTATCCGGATAAAAAATTGTAAAAAATTTAAGCAGGCAATTTATTGCCTGCTTAAAAACTATCTCGTAACATTACGGAGCCATTTCTTCGAACGGTATCTCCATATACATAACGGTATCTTCATGATTTCATCACTGCATAAAATCATATACACTGCCCATACCGGAAGCTTCCATACAAATGCCGCAAGAGCACCGACGGGAAGCGCAAAGCCCCAGAGTGAAGAGAGGTCAAATATAAGTCCGATTTTCGTGTCACCGCCGGCACGATAGATACCGACTATCATAATCAGTGAAATTGCCTGTGCAATTACAAAGTATGACATAACAAAGAGCATATAACTCAGATATGTTGAGGTCTGCTCATCAAGCGACATAAACATTTTTACAATCGGAGAAATTGCCATAATTATAAGTGCGCTTACAAATCCTAATGCAACAGAAAGCCTTACAAAACGTGAAGCATTACGCTCTGCAAGTCCGGCATCGCCTGATCCGATTGCTTTGCCAAGCATAATTGCGGCGGCATTTGCAAGTCCCATAAGCACAACCATCGCCAGCTGACGCACTACCTGTGCAACGGAGTTTGCAGCGGTGACCGAGCTTCCCATATGTCCGATAATTGCAGATAATAACGAAATTCCCAAGCCCCACATAAGTTCATTTAATACTACCGGCATTGAGAAGGTTACAAAATCCTTTCTTAACAGCTTGTCAGTATTAAAGAAGAATTTCGGACGTACTTTAACGATTTTATTGAATTTGCGTGCGTATATGATTACGAAAACAAGCTCACTAAAACGTGCTGTCATTGTAGCGATAGCCGCACCAACAACTCCCATAGCAGGGAAGCCAAAAAGTCCGAAAATCAAGATGGCATTTAAAACTACGTTTATAATAAGTGAAAGCAGATATACCACAGTAGAGACTATAACCCGCTCAACGCTTCGCATAATATTGAGATATACACATACAATTGATGAAGCGGTGTAGGAGAGTGCCACGATACGCAGGTATTTTGCACCCTGCTCAATAACGTCTGCTTCGTGAGAAAACAGCTGCATAACCGTTTCGGGGATTATAACCACAACCGCAGTGAATGCAAAGGCTATTATAAATGAAACCTTCATAGTCATAGCAAGAATTTTCTCAATTGCGTTTATGTCTCTTTTGCCCCAATACTGTGCCGTTAAAACGGATGCACCGGAGGTTAGCCCGAAGAATATAAGTGATAATATAAAATAAACCTGACCGCCCAGGGATGCTGCCGAGAGTGCAATTTTACCCGCTTTACCGAGCATCAGCACGTCAGCGGCGTTTACACCTGTATTTATAAGATTCTGCAATGCCATAGGTATTACAAGTGTGGCAGTGTTGCGGAAAAATGTTTTTGTTTCCTGTGTCATTACTTTTCTCCTTTATTCTTTGTGATATTAAGCATTATAACCTAAAAAATACGTAATGTCAATCGAATAAAAAAACTGTAAAAAATTTGCAAAAAACACTGTACAAAAATGAAAAAATATGCTATAATTATTATAACTGATTTACGGAAGTAAAAAAGAAAGGGAGAGAAAAATGAAAATTTTCAAAAAAACAGTTGCGGCAGTGTCGGCAGTGTCATTGCTTGCATCAATGGCAGTTGTGCCAATGAGTGCAGGTGCGGCTACGGAAACAGAGGTGTATAAGCAGGACTTCACCGGTATAACCGATGCAAGTACTGTGGCAACATCGGCGAATGCGCAGGAAAAGCTTACTATTGCGGATGAAGATGGTTACGATGATTATCTTTCGTTCAGCTTCAGTGGAGATTCATCAACAAACTCACGTGGTGCATATATGGATTTCACAGGTCTTGATGCAAGTGCATTAAGCAGATATAATGTGGAGTTTGATGCATCAATAAGCATAGGAACGGGACGACCGGAATCAACAACTATTGCAATTAAGAGTACAGATGTGGCATACAACAACGGCAACGTAAACTATGGACTTGCAAGCGGATATATAATGAGTCTTGTTCTTGGAACAGACGGTACTGCTACAATTAACGGTACATCAATTGGAACATTCCCGGCAGGACAGTGGTGCCATTATACTCTTGCCTGTGATAATGCAGCAGGAACGGTTACAACAACAATTACAAACGGAACAACAGTAGTTGCTGATGCAGTGACCACCGAATATAACGGTAACGGTATTATGAGCGGACTGTATCTGAGAAGCGGAAGATACGGTGCCACACAGAAGGTAGATAATATTGTAGTAACATCAATAGATACCGAGGGTGAAGCATTAGAATCAATCGCATTTGATTCATTTCCGTCAGGCAACACACTCGTTGCAGGTGCAGACGAAAATACTGCGCAGTCCAACCCGATAAGTGTAAAGCTTACAGGCAGTGAAGGCTCGGATTTAACTGCAAATTACGATAAATACACAGTAGAATATAAATTAAAGGGCTTCAGATGGATTGCAGATAAGAACGAAGCATCAACAGATGCGGAAAATTCAGATACATACTGTGACAGCTATGGCGAGCTACTAGTTGATGAGACAACTCACACAGCTGATTTCAAGCTGAAGAAGCACGCATTCAATTACTACGGTGCAGTTGAAGCAACAGTCACATACGGTTCTACAACTCTTACAGTTGAAAAGCCGCTTGTATATCTTGGAAATACATCAAATCAGGATGCAAACACAATCTTTCCGAAGGGCGGATACGTAGAGGATTTCTCAAGCTATTCGGATGATATGGTTGGTTATACCTGCCTTTCTGAAACCTATGGTGCGGAAAGAGACCTTATTTTAGGAGGATTCTGTTTAGCGGGTTCAGATTCTGCTAAGTCAGCGGTCTTCACAAAGGAAGGTACAGATAAGTTTATTCGCATAAGTAAGGGTACTGTGAAAAAGTCAGGAGTGCTTACTAATGTGATTTCAGCACCTGCATCGCAGATTATTATGGAGCAGGATATCCGTTTTAATTCAACAGGTGGATGTATTACACTTACACAGGGATATCCGTTCTGGAGTAATACAAGATATTCGGAGGCATTAACTCTTTCGTTCAACGGTTCGGCTATAACTTTAAACGGAAGCAGCCTTACAAATGGAGATAATGCAGCAACATTTAGTAGCGGAACATGGTACAATGTTATTGTTTCGGCTGACAAAACAACGGAAACAGCATATGCACAGGTGTATGACAGTACCGGTAAAACTCTATTGGGTGCAGTGTCAGATGTTGCATGGGTTTCATCGTGTAATCCAACCTACTATTCAATTGGATTGGGAAATTCGAATACAGGTACAATTGACTTAGGCAGCTATCACGTATATTATCCGACAATGGACTCAACAAAGTTCACATTGACGGCAGAAAATACAACACTTTCAATTCCGGACGCACAGAGCACAACATTAACTGCAAGTGCTTTCACAGCAGACGGATACCCGGTAACAGGTGTAGCAGAGTGGACAATTGCAGACGAATCAATGGCAGAGGGTGTTACAATCACTCCGGATTCGGTAAATTCACACAAGGCAACAGTGGGGGTTTCATCAACTGCCGTAGCAGGAACATTACCTATACAGGTAACAATCGGCGGATATTCAAAGACAATTGAGCTTACATTAACAAGCTCAGATGACAGCGTGAAGTTCACAAAGTCAGAAACAAGCGTAACAATTCCGCTTGAGGCAACTGCAGTTGCAACTGCAACCTTTGCGGCAGAGGTAATTGATGCCAATGCACAGAAGCTCAGCGACTGTACGCTTGCAGTCTATGATAAGACAAATACAACACAGCTTATAACATTACCGGCAGGTATCAGCTTTAATAACGGAGTATTATCAGTTGCATCAAATGCACAGCCTATAACACTCACAATCAGAGCAACAGGTACAAACTCAGCCGGAGATACAATTTCAAAGGCAGTAAAGGTAATTGTTCACGGATTCTCATTTGACTTTGGTGAAGGTACAGATGCAGATGTGGTTGAGGGCTATACAGCAGTTTCGCCATCAACAACATATACATCAAAGCTTGGCTACGGTATCGAAGGAACAGCAACAGCAGCAGGCACAGCTTCAACAACTGATGCCTCAGCAGACTACCTCACAGGTACATTTACCTTCAAGGCAAATGTTGAAAACAACAAAATTTATACAGTCAATGTATATTATTCGGGAAGTGCTGCATCAGAGTATGTAAACAGCGACCTTTCAGGCGTAGCACTTTCGAATTCGTCAATGTCGGTTGCTACATACAATATCCCGGTATTTGACGGCGTATTGGACCTTGCGTTTGCTGATTCGAATGTATCATACATTACAATTTCAAAACAGGCAGACAAGGCTGCAAGAACAAAGCCGAATGTATTCTCGATCGGTGACTCAACAGCAGCCAATAACGGTTCATGGGCATACAGATTAAATAGTACACAGAGCAATTATTCGGCTTTATCGGCAGTGGCTACATTCTCAAATAACGGACGAGGCAGCCGTAACTTATGCTCATACTATACAGAGGGAATGTTCAGAAGCGTGCTCAACAGCATTCAGCCGGGTGACTATGTCATGATCGGCTGTATGGGTACAAACGGAACAGGCAGCTACTTTGAAACAGATCTCAATTATTACATTGACTGCTGTAAGGCATTGGGAGCGAATGTTATCCTCAACTCATACACACCGCACGGTTGTGTAGGCAACTGGGCAGGCTACTATGACAGTAATACACAGACATTTGAGAGCTACCGTCGTGACAGCTATGATGTAACGTTAAGAGCAGTATATGCAGAGCGTTCAGACGAGCTTGCAGGATTTATTGACATCGGTAAGAATGCCGACGCTTCATTTAATGCATATGTAGATGCTTATGCAGCAAACGGCTATGCATCAAGAGATGCAGCGGCTCAGGCTATTATAGCGTGTTTCCCGGATCATAACCACTATAACAGTGATTCACTTGCATGTGTGCTTATGCTTGAGGGTTATAACGGAACAAAGGGTATTGTATCAGAGCTTGTAAGAATTATAGGTGAAAATACAGTAGTACCGGAGCTTGCAGCAATCACAACAGAAGCTCTTGCAATCGCAGATGAAGAGGGAAGTGTTCCGGCAAAGGGCTACAAGGCAGAGTTTGTTCAAGGTGATGATAACTTACAGCCGACAAAGCTTGTATGGAATATCACTTCAACATTAGGAAGTGCCAAGAAGAATCCGGAGGTTGCAATCAATACAACAATCAGCGGCGGAGCAACTGTGAGATACGGTCTTGTCATCACAGGTACGGTTGAACAGCTTGAATCACTTACAGTTGAAGCGGAGCTTAAATAAATGGAGGAATATATAATGAAGAAATTCAATATGCCTGAGATTAATATTGAAATGTTAAGCTCAGAAAATATTATAACAACAAGTGCAAATCCTGTTAATGTTGATATAGCAAAGGCTAATCTTGCAGAGGTAGGCGTTAATGAAGCAGTAACTCAGGTGTTCGCATTTGATGAGCTTGTAGAAACAGAATAATTAAAACCGACAGCCGGAGATGAAAATCTCCGGCTCAGACCGTCGACAAATTGGTCAGACCACGCATAACAAAGAAAAAGAAACATAAAATTAAAAATTATTTTTTCTTACAAACGACGGGCGTTCCATCGAGGAAAGCCCGTCGTTATGCGTTTTTTACGAAAAGAAAGGCTAACGTACCACCGTACGCCTACGCCTTCCTTTTCGTAAAATCTGCCCTAATTTCTCGCAGTCTGGCAGCTTGTAGACAGGTTTATCTACAAGCTGAGCCGGAGATGAAAATCTCCGGCTGTTTTTGTATAAGAAAACCACGCGATAGTCGCGTGGTTCAAAAAAGGCTATTGCCTATGCAGTAGACAAAGAAACTCCGATTATATATAATTAAATTGTG
>JAZQHZ010000236.1:0-10270 GCA_045540855.1 Clostridia bacterium | reverse complement strand
TTCTGTTGCTGATGACAGAAAAAGAACCGGGGATATACGTTGCAAGCAATCAATGCTGAACGTCTTGGGGCAGAGCCCGTTTGAATCGTTTGAATAAGTGCAAACTAATCCGCTAAACAATAATTTACATACATAATAACGGGGATGTCGCAAAACATCCCCTTTTTCTTATTTCTTTAATGTACCTAATTTCGAAGCCTTAAGGTAGGCATTGATAAAACCTGTAATATCGCCGTCCATTACTGCCTGGATATTACCCATTTCATAGCCCGTTCTTAAATCCTTAACCATCGTATAGGGCTGGAATACGTATGAACGAATCTGGTTGCCCCAGCCGTTCTCCGTCTGTACGCCCTGTAAGTCCTCAATCTTTTCCTTCTGCTCACGCTCTGCAAGCTCAATCAGCTTCGCCTTCAACATCTTCATTGCATAGTCACGGTTCTGGAACTGCGAACGCTGTGTCTGACACGATGCCACGATACCCGTCGGAACGTGTGTGAGACGTACTGCTGATGAAGTCTTGTTTACGTGCTGACCGCCGGCACCCGATGCACGGTATACGTCCATCTTGATGTCCTCAGGTCTGATATCAACCTCGATATTGTCATCTAATTCAGGCATAACCTCAATTGACGCAAATGACGTCATTCTCTTGCCTGCCGAGTTAAACGGCGAAATTCTTACAAGTCTGTGAACGCCCTTTTCAGCCTTTAAATAACCGTAAGCATTCTCACCTGTGATTTCTATTGTACAGCTCTTGATACCTGCCTCGTCACCGTCCAATGTATCAAGGATTTCAACCTTGTAGCCATTCTTCTGCGCCCACATCTGATACATTCTTGTAAGCATCTCGCACCAGTCCTGAGCCTCTGTACCGCCTGCACCTGCGTGGAAGGTCATAATTGCATTTGATGAGTCATACTGACCGCTTAAAAGAGTTTCAAGCGTAAGCTTTTCAATGGTGGTTATAAGGTGCTTTACTGTGTCACCTACCTCCTTTGCCATACTTGTGTCATCTTCCTCTTCAGCCATTTCAATCATCATCAGAGTGTCCTCACGGGTATTCTTCAAATCCTCCCATGATTCCACCTTGTTTTTAAGCTGCTTTGTTTTCTGGAGAACCTTCTGTGAATTCTCCATATCATCCCAAAATCCCGGCTCAACCGTTTTAGCCTCAAGCTCTTCGATTTCTGCCTTCGCATTGGCGATGTCAAGTGCATCACGCAGCTCGTTTATACTCTCCTCCATTGAGACAAGAGTCAATCTGTATTCATCGTACTCTAACATCGCTTCACCTTCCCTTTTTACTTATTCAAGCCACAGCAGTGCTTGTACTTCTTACCGCTGCCGCACGGGCACGGATCATTTCTGCCCGGTGTCTTTTTTGCCTTTATTCCTGTCTTCTTCAAGGTGCCGTCACCGCCTGTATCAAGCGGCTTTGCTACCTGCTCACGCTTAATCGGAGTTCTCGGCAGAGCTGATAATACATAGCGAACTGTATCCTTCTGAATTGAATAGAGCATATCCTCATACAATTCTGAGCCCACATTTCTGTATTCAACCACCGGGTCGTGCTGACCGTATGCCTGTAAGCCGATTTCACGCTTTACGTGCTCCATCTCATCGAGGTGATCCATCCATAATGTATCAACTACTCTGAGCATAATCACGCGCTCAAGCTCACGCATATTCTCACCGAAGATTTCCTCCTGCTTTGCATAGTTCTCGTTCGCAATCGCCATGAGCATATCCTTGACATCTGCTCTTGTGATTGTTTCCATATCCTCCTCAGAAATAACAAAGCTTCCCTCGGCTCTTAAATTATTATTTGCAAACTCAGTAAGTGCACGGAGGTTCCAGTCCTCCGGAATCTCTGAAATTCCGATATAATCATCGAGTGCTCCGTCAATAACAGCCTCAATCATATTCTGGATTACTCCGCTTATATCCTCACCGTCAAGCACCATCTGACGCTGCTTATAGATAACCTTTCTCTGAAGGTTCATTACCTCGTCATACTGGAGAACGTGCTTTCTTGAAGCAAAGTTTCTGCTCTCCAAATTCTTCTGTGCGTTCTGAATAGCATTTGTGAGCATCTTCGCCTCAATCGGCTGATCCTCTTCAAGCCCTAACGAGTCAACCATTTTCTTTACTCTTTCACTTCCGAAGATTCTCATTAAATCATCATCAAGCGATAAGAAGAACTTTGATGCACCTCTGTCACCCTGACGACCTGCACGACCTCTTAACTGGTTGTCAATTCGTCTTGATTCGTGACGCTCTGTACCGATAATGAACAGTCCGCCTGCCTCTAAAACCTCGTCGTGCTCCGGCTGAATCTGCTCCTTATACTTGTTATGAAGCTCCTGGAATACCTTTCTTGCCTCAATGATTTCCTCATCATCAGTATCGCCAAAGCCCGTTGCTTCAACGATAAGTTCCTCACTGAAGCCCTTCTTCTTCATCTCGTGCTTCGCCATATACTCCGGGTTACCGCCCAGGTTAATATCCGTACCACGACCTGCCATATTGGTTGCGATTGTAACTGCACCCTTCTTACCTGCCTGTGCTACGATTTCAGCTTCCTTCTCGTGATACTTCGCATTCAACACCTCGTGTGCGATACCCTCACGCTTTAAAAGCTTTGATAACATTTCTGACTTGTCTACATTTACAGTACCCACAAGAACAGGCTGTCCCTTTTCGTGACATTCCTTAATCTGACGGATTACTGCCATATATTTGCCGTTTTCTGTCTTATACACGCTGTCGTCCATATCCTCACGGATAACCGGCTTATTTGTCGGTACGGCAACGATATCAAGCTTATAGATATGCTGGAACTCCTCTTCCTCTGTGAGGGCTGTACCTGTCATACCCGAAAGCTTTCCGTACAAACGGAAGAAATTCTGGAATGTGATTGTAGCAAGAGTTCTTGACTCGTTCTCTACCTTTACGCCTTCCTTCGCCTCGATAGCCTGATGCAAGCCGTCGCTGTAACGTCTGCCCGGCATAATACGACCTGTAAATTCGTCAACAATCATAACCTCGCCGTCTTTTACAACGTACTGCTGGTCACGGTGCATTACGCCGTTTGCGTGGAGTGCCTGATTCATATGATGCTGAATCTTCATATTCTCCGGATCTGCAAGGTTGTCGATTGCAAACGCCTGCTCAACCTTCTTTGTACCACGCTCTGTAAGTGAGGCAGTCTTTGCCTTTTCGTCTACGATATAGTCTGCATCAACGTCAACGTCAAGCTGCTTGTCGTCGTGCTCTGTCAATACGAGTCTCTTTAATCTCTTCGCAACTGCATCAGCCTGAGCATAGAGCTCGTTCGCACTCTCGCCCTGACCTGAAATGATAAGCGGAGTTCTTGCCTCGTCGATAAGAATCGAGTCAACCTCGTCGACAACTGCATAGTTGTGACCTCTCTGCACCATTTCCTCCTTGCGGACAACCATGTTGTCACGAAGGTAGTCAAAGCCAAGCTCATTATTTGTACCGTAGGTAATATCTGATGCGTATGCCGCACGTCTTTCGCTGTTATCAAGGTCATGGATAATAAGACCTACACTCATACCGAGGTAACGGTAAACCTTACCCATCCATTCCGAGTCACGCTTTGCAAGGTAATCGTTAACAGTAACGATATGTACACCCTTGCCTGTCAAAGCGTTAAGGTATGCCGGAAGAGTTGAAACAAGAGTTTTACCCTCACCTGTTTTCATTTCGGCAATTCGTCCCTGATGGAGGATGATACCGCCGATTACCTGCACATAGAAATGCTTCATACCGAGCACTCGCCACGAAGCCTCACGCATTACGGCAAAAGCCTCCGGTAAAAGGTCGTCAAGAGTCTCGCCGTTTGCAAGTCTTTCCTTGAATTCAGGAGTCTTAGCCTTAAGCTCCTTATCGGAGAGAGCCGCCATTGTCTCCTCTAAAGCCATTACCTTATCAGCAATCGGACGTATTTTCTTTAATTCTCTGTCCGAATATGTGCCGAAGATTTTATCAAATAAACTCATTAAAATAACCCTTTCTTCAGTTAATCATAGTATACTATTTTATATTATACCATATCTTTCTTGAAATTACCACTGTTTTTTTAAAAAATTTTGTAAATTTTTTATGGCTTTTACTGTGTAATTGGCATAAATTTTTGTTTATCGCAAAAGACAGACCGTTAACGAACGGTCTGTCTTATATCAAAGCGGCTTTATTACCTTGTTATATATATGCTTAAAGAACAGTATACTTGCCGTAAGCGATGCAATCTCTGCTATATTATACGACCACCACACATTGTCTACATTGCCTGTCAAAGCCAGTAAATATGCTACCGGCAAAAGCACAACAAGCTGTCTTGTAAACGAGACCAGCATACTGAACACACCGTGTCCCAGTGCCTGAAGTGCAGTTCCTATTATGATACACACTCCGGCAAACGGGAAGCTGATGCTTATTACACGCAATGCCACCGAGCCGATTGTTATCATCTGCTCCGATGCATTAAAGAGCATAAGCAGCTTATCCGGCATTATCTGGAAAATCACAAATCCAAGTGTCATAAGTGCAACAGAATAAATACTTGCGTATTTTACTGCCTTCATAAGTCTGTCACGCTTTCTTGCACCGTAGTTGAAGGCAACAATCGGAACAAGTCCGTTATTGAGTCCGAATACCGGCATAAATATGAAGCTGTTGAGCTTGAAATATACACCGAATACCGCAACGGCAGTTGATGAGAAGGTGATGAGGATTTTATTCATACCGAATGTCATAACCGAGCCGATTGCCTGCATTATCATTGACGGAACTCCTACCGATAAAATTGTTTTCACAATTTTACCCTCCGGTCTGAAGCCCTTGAAGCTGATTTTCACCTCGTGATTGAGTCTGTGATTTAATATGCAGGCAAGAATTCCTGCCACCACCTGACCGATAACCGTAGCAATCGCCGCACCTCTTATTCCCATTGCAGGGCATCCGAAGTATCCGAAAATCATAATCGGGTCTAAAATGATGTTAATAACGGCACCCGTTATCTGGGTAATCATAGTGCAGACAGTTCTGCCCGTCGCCTGCAAAATCTTCTCGAATGCCATCTGCAAGTAAATTCCGAACGAGCAGGTAAGTACAATTGTAAGATACTGAATTCCAAGCTCTGTTATTTCGCCCTCGCCCGACTGTGCCATATAGAATGGGCGTACAAGCGTAAGTCCTACTATAAGGAATATCACAAACCACGCCGCCCAGATAAATATTCCGTTCATAGCCGCTTTATTTGCGGTTTTGTAATCCTTCTGTCCCAATGCACGTGAAAGCAGTGCATTAACACCTACACCCGTACCTGTTGCGGATGCAATCAAAAGTGTCTGCATTGGGAACGCAATTGAAACGGCAGTGAGTGCATTTTCCGAAAGCTGTGCCACAAAGATTGAGTCAACGATGTTATACATAGCCTGTACAAGCATAGAAATCATCATCGGCAACGACATTGATAACAAAAGCTTATTGACAGGCATATAGCCCATTTTATTTTCTTTAATCTGTTCCATAAAATCCTCCCACGTTAATTCTACTTGTTATTATAGCAGTTTTCGCCAAAAAATTCAACGGATAATTCTTACGGAATTGCTTCACAAAGAGTTTAGTGAATTAGACAAAGTGGTGAACAAGGATTTTATAAATTACATATTATAATATGTAATTTCAGGATTGGGAGATGATTATATTGTATATAACAATCGGTTCCGTTACTACTGCAGTGCGGTTGAAACGGTTGCTTGAAAAGGATATGCACACAAGGGTGCAGGTTGTCCGCACTCCGCCGCAGCTTAACCGTGGCGGTTGCTCGTATTCGGTAATAGCGGACGATGCCCTTCGTGACAGTATCCGCTCATTCTGTGCCGGATATGATATTGCAATCAAGGGCATATATATCCGCGAAGGAGATGAATATTATGCTGTATCTGGATAATGCGGCAACTACGCTTAAAAAGCCGTGGCGTGTGTATGCGGCTATGGCTTATAACACACTGTTTTACAGTGCCAATGCAGGCAGAGGCTCTCACCGCCTCAGCCTGCGAAATACGGAAAAGGTAGTAGAAACACAGGAGCTTATTGCAGAGCTTTTTAATATTAGAAATCCGCAGAATATCGCCTTCACTTCAAACGCAACCCTTGCCCTTAATATGGCAATTTCAGGCACTCCGGGGCACGTGGTGGTGACGCAGATGGAGCATAACAGCGTACTGCGTCCGGTGCATCGGCGTGGCAATTACAGCATTGCAAAGGCAGATATGACGGGCTTTGTCAGTGCACAGGCAGTTGAAAAGGAAATGCGTGAGGATACGAAGCTTGTAATCTGCACCCACGCCTCGAACGTGTGCGGAACAATTGAGCCGATAGCAGAAATCGCAAAGATAGCGAAGAAATACGGGGCTCTTTTTATGCTTGATGCAGCTCAAAGTGCGGGATGCGTGGAGATTGATGCAGAAAAAACCGGTGCGGATTTCATCGCTTTCTCAGGACATAAGGGACTTATGGGACCTCTGGGCACAGGCGGACTTTACGTGAAGAATCCCGAGCTGCTTGAAGCGGTGATATGCGGTGGAACGGGCAGTGACTCGTTTAACCTCACTCAGCCGCATACAATGCCCGATATGCTGCATAGCGGCACCATAAATGCAACGGCGATTGCGGCACTCGGCGAGGGTGTGAGATTTATATTAAAGGAAGGCGTGCATACTATTGGTGAGCACGAACGATACCTTGCCTCAAGGCTTGACGATATGCTTAAAAATACACGTGGCGTGAATATTTACGGCAGACGTAACAAAACGGGAGTATGTGCATTTAATATACGTGGTATGAGCAGTGATGAAGCAGCTGACAGAATAGGCAGTGCAATTGCACTTCGTCCGGGCTTTCACTGTGCACCGCTTGCACATAGAGCACTCGGCACAGAGGAGACGGGTGCGGTGAGGATTTCGTTCGGTGCGTTTGATAATATGGGCAGTGTCAACAAAGCATATAAGATTATTAAGGAAATAATTTGAGAAAACAACACTTTTTTCAAAAAAATCAAAAAAATTTGAAAAAAGTGTTGACAAAACAAAAAAGCTGTGTTATACTATCTTAGTCAGCAAAAAGAGCGGACAAAAAATTCAATATGCGGGTGTAGTTCAATGGTAGAATCCCAGCCTTCCAAGCTGGTCGTGTGGGTTCGATTCCCATCACCCGCTTTTAGCATAAAGCTAAAAGATATGCGGTTGTAGCTCAGCTGGATAGAGCAACTGCCTTCTAAGCAGTAGGCCAGGGGTTCGAGTCCCTTCAACCGCATTTCCCTTAACAGGGATAACAATTAAAAATGGTGGGAACGAGCTTGTTTGCACCGATTTTTTTTGAAAAAGGTAATATGGTGGGTATAGTTCAGTTGGTTAGAGCGTCAGATTGTGGTCCTGAATGTCGTGGGTTCAAATCCCACTACCCACCCCATTTTATTTTTTTTAAAAATTTGGGGATATAGCCAAGTCGGTAAGGCATCGGATTTTGATTCCGACATGCGTAGGTTCGAGTCCTGCTATCCCTGCATATGGGCCATTAGCTCAGTTGGCAGAGCACCTCACTTTTAATGAGGTTGTCCGGGGTTCGAGTCTCCGATGGCTCATGTAGAAGAAAGTCCTGAAAACGTAGATTTTATGCGTATTTCAGGACTTTTTGCTTTTGATGAAAAATAGTCCTTGTCCTTTATTTGTCCTTTATCGTATCTTATGATATCTTGAAATTACTTGCCACAGCTTCACTTGCTATAGCCTGGGCTCGAGAAAATGCGTGAGCATAGATGTTTAATGTGGTACTTGCTTCACTGTGTCCTAAACAGGTTTGCACAGTCTTTACACTTGCACCCGACTCGATCATCAGTGATGCACAAAGATGCCTGAAGCTGTGTGGCACTACATATTTTAATCCTTCACGCCTGCAAAATCTGTGCAGCCATTCATTTGGTGTCAGCGGCGAAATAACAGCTCCGTCATCCCGCCTGAAGACGAAATTATTGTCCTGCCACTTCGTACCCAAACGGAGTTTCTCACTCTCATAATGAGTTTGTAAACGTCTTAGATATGTAAATACTTCCTCACCGAGTTTCAAGCTTCTGTTAGAGGTAACTGTTTTGGGTGTGTCAAGGGTTGCGCCCTTGTGTCCGATATGGTATAGTGCCTTGTCAATGGTTATAATATGATTTTCAAAATCAATATTATCCCATGTAAGTCCGCACATCTCCCCTCGCCGGAAACCACTGAAAATCATAAGTATGAAATAACACTGATAAAGAAGCGGAGCCTTTTTGATAAGCGTATCAATAAAATGCTGTGCTTCCTCCAAGGTGTACATCTCACGCTGAGGCTTCTTTATCGGCGGAAGGCTTACTTTGTTGCATGGATTGCTTGACAGCATATCAAGATTTATCGCATAATTCAGTATTGAAGATACGAATGATACATAATTCTTAACTGTTTTCGCAGATAAGGGTTTATGCTTCTTATCACCGTTCAGGAGTGTTTGAATAAACTCCTGAATAGTCCGCCTGGTGATTTTGTCAAGCCGTAAATGTCCGAGTTCTTCATGCACACGACTTACTTTCTGTCCCATAGTATCCAAAGTGTTAAGCTTCAGATGCTTCTTGGCATACTCCTCAATCCAGCGGTTCAGGAAGTCGGAAAGCTTTGTTGATGAAGACATATAGCCGTTTACACAAGCTTCTTCAAACATTACTGCCTGTCTGTTTAATTCTTTTTCGATTTGCTTGGGTGTCATTTTCTTGTCGGGTTTCCACGTCTTGGTGCGGATAACCTGCTTGCCGTTTACATCGTAACCGCAGCTGACACGAATCTGATAACCGTCGCCTCTTTGTCTAATGGTTGCCATTGATGAATCTCCTTTCTTTTAAGGGACTCTCAAAAATTTGCTTAGACAAGGAAAACAATCGCAAGATGTATGTATATACTTCGAGGATTGTTTGACGCAGTATAAGCGTATTTTTGTGAGTACCATTCATCTGTGACATACCCTCTGCACCCCTATTATACATCGGATGTTGAAGGTATGTCAACATAATATTTATCTTTCTATATCCTTATTGCGTTTCTTTTGCGGGTGCAGAAACTCCTCTAATTTATCTCTTAATTGCAGTCTGTCAATAAACCGCAACATTTTATCCACAAACGTTTTCAATTCTGATAATTCTCGCTTGAGTGAATTTATCGTTTGCCGAAATTTTGAAATTTCTTCTTTCTGCTCGGATATAGTTTGCTTGAGTTGGGTGTTCTCATGTTCCAATACTTCCATTTTTGCAGACAGAGCGTTTTCCTTGGTCCTATGGGCATAGTATCTCTTTGCATTGGTTACAAGGCTGTCATAATCCTCAGGGCTTATTGTAATATCGCCTTTCAATAATGTTTTTCCGGTATGGATTTTATCAAGGCTTTTGACCTTTTTGGTTTTATCAACTAATGAATCCAGCTCCTGTGTTTTGTCCGCAATTTGTTCTTCAATCTCGGCAACTTCTTTCATTCGTTCCTGAAGCTTAAATTCCTCAACTGACAAATTACTGCGGTGTATTCCTTTAACTTCATGCTCAATACCATGCTCTGCCATACATTCTGCAAGCCGTTGTTTTTCGCTGTCAATCCATAGCTTGGAGCAGGTATTGAGCTTGCCCTCATTCCTGAATCCCTGTTGTTCTAATGCCTTTGACAGTGAATTTCTTGTGGATAATCCTCTTTTGCTCTCTGTTGCAACGGGTATGAAATCTATATGTAAATGCGGTGTTGCTTCGTCCATATGGATTACTGCATTAAAGATATGTATGTGTGGATTGTTATTCTGAAATCTTGTGTAAAACTCTTTCAGGATAACTGCTGCTGTGTTTCCCTCCGGTGTTCCTACTGCGGTATCTTTCATATCACCGATTTGAAAGATTACCTCATAGAACGGCTTTTCTTGCTTTGACATTCGGATATGCTCGTAATAATCCGGAATACATCTGTCCTTACGTTTCTGCCGTGCATTGTACTCCGTCAATGCTTCGTCAAACAATTCGTGATATGCCTTGCGTATATCTTGTTTGCACAGTACGATATTATCTTTTGTCCGTTCTTGCTTCACATTGGCAGCATAAAATTCTCTGTTGTTATGGCGTATGCTGCCCTTGCCGATAATTCCACTGATGCTGCGTTTGCTCATTTGCTCACCTCCTCGTATT
>JAZQHZ010000235.1:0-6394 GCA_045540855.1 Clostridia bacterium | reverse complement strand
ACCGCTTGGCCTCCGACTTCCTTAAATTATATTTCATCAACAAATTCAGGTATATCTTCGCCACGCACATATTGGCTTTGCGGCACAGGCGGCTTTTGCATCTCGTTTCCGATATAGAAGCCCGTATGCGGCGGAGTATTATACGCAGTATTCTGTAATGCTATTGCAAGACGGTAAACGTGGTCGTGCATAAGCGTATAGAAGCGGTGTTGCGTCGGAGTTGTGGCTGTGTATATACGCAGCTCGGTACAGTCCTCGTTTGTGTATATAAGCTCTTCCCGCCAATCACCTAAAACATCTGCCTGCAGGCACGGTGTGCCCTTTGTTTCAAAAATCGCCTTCGCACCGATAGGCTCGAAAACTGTTTTAAGCTCTCCGTTTTCCCAGTCCCACTTCATTATTTTAGGTCTGCCGTTCCACGGTATATCCTCGTCCGGGATATAGTCAAGTAATTCTCGAAGTAAATCTCCGTCCCACCACACTGTGAATTTACAGGTTTTGGGTGCTTCGTCCTGTATAAGCTTACCGTCAAAGGTATAGAGCTCCTCGCCTATTGCCCATACCTGATTACCCTTATATCTCGGGTCAATCTTTGCACACATTCCTCGTGCAGTATCTCTGCCTGTATATTTGCCCCAGAGAATTTCGCCTGTTGCCGGGTTGTGAACCTCGTACCCGTATTCTGCTTCAAGCTCCTCGTGTATTTCAAAATACTGCAAGCCTTCATCGTCCGGAAGGAATTTTCCGAGATGCTGTGCATCGCCGTGTCCTAAGCCGGTTGAATATATGCCCTTTCCGTTATGGTCCACTGCCATTGCACCGTATACGATTTCATCCATTCCGTCACCATCAACGTCGCCAACACAAAGGCTGTGATTACCCTGTGCAGTGTAGTTGATGTTCTGTGTGCCGTCAGCTCTGAATGCCCAGCGCTTTGCAAGCTTTTTATCAACAACGTCATATGCTACCAGCACAGACGGTCTGCCGTGCTCATAATAGCCTCGACACATCACTGCACTCGGATTAACGCCGTCAAGATATGCCACACAGGCAAGGAATCTGTCAACTCTGTTTCCCCACGAATCTCCCCAGTCACTTACATTACCTCTTGGAGGATCATAAGGAACTGTGTCAAGCAAGGTTCCTGTTTCTCCGTCAAAAAGTGACAGATACTCGGGGCCTTCAATAACAAATCCGTCTTTGTTACGGTAGTCTGCATTTGCATCTCCTATTACTGTGCCTGAGGCATCTGTTGTACCGTCAGCAGTTTTGCAGATAATCTCTGCCTTACCGTCACCGTCAAAGTCATATACCATAACCTGTGCATAGTGGGCACCGCATCTTATATTTACACCTAAATTCATACGCCACATTTTTGTGCCGTTCATTTTATAGGCATCAATGTAATATACACCTGTATAGCCCTTATGCGAATTATCCTTTGGGTTTGCAATCCATTTTAATACAAACTCATACTCTCCGTCACCGTCAAGATCTGCCGGAATTACGTCGCTTGTATAGTATTCATATGTATTACCGTCAGGCGTTGTAAAAGGCTTTGGCTTATCAATCGGAATCGGAAGATATTCAAATTCTGATGCTATTACAGTCTCACCGTTTTTCTCTGCCTTATTGTTCTTTACTGCCTTAATTGTGTACTCATCACCCGGCTTACCGGACTTATCAAGCAGGCAGGTGCAGCTTTCAAGAGGCTTTTCGGTAATTCTTTCACCATTTCTTAATACAATAAAGCTTATGTCCTTATCAAATTCATAGCCTTTAAGTCTCCAGCTTACAAATATTCCGTTATCTGTTTTAACTGCAATTGCACCACGGTTTATTGTTTCCATCCATCTTTTCGGAGTGGTTGCAACCACTTCTGTTACAATGCTTATTTTATCTGTATATCCACTCTTTGTAATACCTTCAATGCCGTACTCAAATGGCACACAGGTTAAAACCTCTGTATCTGTGAAGCTACATCCATCAACTGTTGCTATCAGTTTTGACAAGCCTGTCGGTGGCTTTTTATACACGTTATAGCGCAATATACCATCCGAGCCACTCCATTTAAGTGAAACTCTTTTTTCTTCCACTTCTGCAACAATATCTGAAACATAGTCTGTAACTTCCTTGCCGTCAGTAACACATACCCGCATACCCGCGGGCTGTGCACACACAAAACCCAGTTCATCAACCGGACTTATGCTATATTCAAAGCACTCGCACAGTGAGACGTTTTTATCTGTGTATGATGTATCCTTCACAATTATCCTGACATCTGTTTCATTGTCAATCATTCTCTTTCGTGTAACAAGATATCCTGATGCTCTACCTACCTTATCCCACTCCAGAGTTACAGCATCGGCACTGTCATATAATTTAACCCTAACATCTACCTCATTCAAAATGATGTCGGGTGCGATTTCAACCGCATTCAGACACACGTGTTTTCCTTTATCTGCACGCACCTCAAGGATTGAATCAGTAACTTCAACAACTGCCTCTGCACTTACCACTGTATCCTCACGGATCCAGAATTCGAACATCTTGTCATTTGCGTGAATGTATGTCATTACATCGCCCAAATCATCACAGTCGCCACTGTAAACACGGATTCTGTATCTGCCGTTTTCAAGGCGTACCTTAAAGCTGTTTTCACTAAAAGCGAGATAGTCCTGCACAAGAGGATTATTTCCCTTTGTTTTAACTGCCGCTGTTGTTACTTTCTCTATTCCATAGCCTCTGTCATCGGTGTAAAGTAAATTTTCTGTTATTTTTATAAAGCCTTCTTGTGCATCTCCTGCACCGAAGTCAAATCTATACATATTATCCATAGCAATATTCCTTATTCATATAAAGGGGACATAATGTCCCCTTTATACAATATTTATTTTATAAGCTCATAAACCATCTTTGCCGCCTGAGCTCTTGTTGCGTTAGCCATCGGAGCAAACTCTGTTGCCGATATACCGTTGATAACGCCCGCCTTCTGGAGGGCTGTAACTGCCTCCTTAGCGTACTCTGAAATGCTTGCAGCATCCTCAAATGCGATTTCTTCATTGATTACATCAAGCACAATTCCTGCCTTCTGTGCTGCACGGTAGATAACAACTGCCATATCCTGACGTGTGATATTATCATTTACACCGAAGGTGCCGTTATCATATCCTGTAATAATTCCGTTTGCATATGCTGCTGCAATATAGCTGTAATGCCAGTCTCCCTCGTTTACATCTGCAAACACATCAACTGTTGTCGAAGCATCCGCAAGTCCGAATGCACCTACAATTATCTTTGCAAACTCTGCTCTTGTGATATTATCATCCGGAGCAAACAGACTCTGTGTCTTACCTGAAACAATGCCTCTGTCTGCAAGAGCATTTATAGCTTCCTGTGCCCATGCTACTGTGCCAAGATCAATAAATCCGTCCTGTGCAGGTGTATCATAAGTCGGAGCCGGAGTAGCTGTTACGGTTGTTGTCGGCTTCGCAAGTGAAACCGGAACACTGAACGAACCGCCACCGCCACCTGACGATGAACCGCCGCCACCGCCACCTGATGAAGTAGTCTTACCCTTTAACGGGAACTTAAATTCGTGCTCCTTGTCTGAGATAACACTGTCCTTTGAAACAACTGCTGTTAATACTGCATTTGTATTCTTCTTCGGAGCTGTATAATCTCCTGTATTCGACATATACATCGGTACACTTGATGTCCAGCTGATTCTTGAGCCGAAGATACCCTTTGTCGGAAGGTCGATATCTGATGATACTGTCCCTGATGTTGCATCCTCTACGTCTGCAAAGTTTTCAGCCGCCGCATCGTCTGCACGAACTGCATACTTATCTGCCGCATTTTCCGGTGTAAGGTTGATTGTTACCGGAATTTCCTCTGTCACTGATGCGTTTCCGTAGCTTGCCTTTACGATAAGCTTAGCATCATACTTTCTGAGTGCTGACGGATGAATTTCTGCTATATCACCGTTGATTTCAAAAGCACTTCCCGAAGCACTCCAAGTGTATATAACACCCTTGTACTCTGCATATGCAGTGTTTGTATATGTTGTATAGAGCTTGATGTCCTCGTGCAAATCTGCAAGCTGCTCTGCGTCCATTACCTTTGATGAATCGTCTGCACTTACAAGAGCTGCCTTTGCCTGAGCAATTGCATCGTTAAGCATATCGCCTACACCCTTAACAGTCACTCTGAACTCGTAAGTCTTTGTCCGTGCAGGATCTGCCTTACTTGTAATCTTCGCTGTCATCGTTACCTGTGTATCTTCAACAGGTCTTGAAACTGTACCGTCATTTGCGATAACTGATGTATTATCTGATGTCCAGTTCAATCCAATAAGATTTGTTGACGCAGGTAATATAAGATTCTCTGTGATTACACTGCCCTGTGCCACCTCAGCACCGTTGATTGTTACTATCGGAGTATAGTTATTTATGATATCTTCCGGTGTAATTTCCGGCTTTACAAGCTGAACATTATATGTCTGCGAAAGCATTGCCTCGCCCTTACATAAAGCATTAGCAACAACGCTGATATTATATGTTCCTGTTGCGGTTGTATCTTCTATTGTAATTGTATTACCGTTTACAGTTATTCCTTCCGGTAATTCTGAGCCATCCGCCATTGCAATATCAAGCACTGTTGTAATATAGAACGGCTCGGTTCCGTCTGCAAGAAGTGCTGTCGGAGCATCGAATTCAAGAACTGAATCTGTAAATTTCTCTGCTGTGAATTCGTAGTCTGTACCGACCTCAAGAGCATTGCCGCTATTAAGCATTGCACTTGTTACAACTGTCTTTGCCGGTGCTTCAACCTTAACATTCACAAGACCGTAGCCTACATCATCCACCCAGATAGCCTGACTTACACTTTCAACCTGGGCAAATGTAAGTCCCGTTACACTTTCTCCTGCTGGGATCTTTACTGTGCTTACAAGATTGCCCGACTGGTCGTATGTATATGCTGTGCTGTTTTCAAGCACAACCACTGTTGTAAACTCATAGATTGTCTTTGTATTTGCCATCGGAGCTGATACAACAACTCCGTCTGTTACGCCCTCAAGTCTCACAACCTGTGAGCCCGGATTCGGATTCCACATCTCTATCTTGTATGTATAATAGAATGACGAATTGCTTTCAGGTACCATATTGTATGTACCTGTACCGTCCCACGCAATCGCTAATACATTGTTGGCTTTTGAGTTATCTTGTCTTATAAGTCGGCGATTGTCTCTTTCACTGTTAAATGTCCAGTCTCTCCACTTTGTTGACAGGTCTGTTGTCACAACGTCCTCAAAGTCATAAATCTGACTTACCGGATCCATATCCCAGTACGAAATATTATCCATCGGATTCTGTGTAGGTGCAACTGTCGGCTCCGGCGTTGCGGTCGGAGTAGCCGTAGGCTCTATTGTAGGAGTAGCTGTCGGTTCCGGTGAATTTGTCGGAACATCTGTCTGTATCGGATCATCTGTCGGTATCGCAGTCGGCTCCGGTGTACTTGTCGGAGGTGCAGTCGGAACTGTCGGATCTGACGGAGCTACTGTCGGAATCACTTCGTCTGTCTTCACCTTACCGAAGCTGAAATTATCCAGCCATATTGATGATGCCTTATCCGCTGAGTTTGCGAATGTAATTCCTGTTACACTTTCTCCGTCTGCAATTGTATTCTCAATAATAAGAACACCGTCTGCATTATATGTGTATACCTTGCCGTTTACTGTATCAATAACAGTTGTGTATTCATTGAATACCTTTGTTCCAACTGTATCTGTGATAATTGTTCCGTCTGTAATACCTTCAAGCTTTACTGTTCTTGTCTCTTCAGCATTGTCTGCATTATCCCATGTGCAGATGTTATACTTATAATAATATACTGCCGCATCTGATACCTTACCATAGGTGGCTGTGCCTGTATAATTTGCCGCTAAGGTCTGACTTCCGTCTATTCCCTTGCCTGCTCTTATAAATACGTGAGCATCCGATGCCACTCTGCTCAATGTCCAGTCATTCCACTGACATATTGTTCCAGATATGATATTGGCACCCAAATCTGAAGTTGTGATTCCTTCAAAGCCTTCTGCATACTCAGCCTCTTCAAACTCCCAGAACGAAAGCTTTGACGGATCTGTTGCAGGTGCCTCTGTCGGTGCAACCGTAGGCTCAACTGTCGGCGTTGCCGTCGGTGTTGCCGTTGGCGTTGGCGTTGGCGTTGCTGTCGGTGTCGCTGTCGGTGTTGCCGTTGGTGTCGCCGTTGGTGTAGCCGTTGGTGTCGCTGTCGGTGTTGCCGTTGGTGTTGCTGTCGGTGTTGCTGTCGGTGTTGCCGTCGGTGTCGCCGTTGGTGTCGCTGTCGGTGTTGCCGTTGGTGTCGCCGTTGG
>JAZQHZ010000234.1:0-4095 GCA_045540855.1 Clostridia bacterium | reverse complement strand
ATTTTTATTGTAACTGGCAGGTCACAATTTAATTATATATAATCGGAGTTTCTTTGTCTACTGCATAGGCAATAGCCTTTTTTGAACCACGCGACTATCGCGTGGTTTTCTTATACAATAAACCGGAGTGCCTTTGGCACTCCGGTTGTTTGCACCTATTAGGTGCATTTTTAAATAATTTTGCATATAATATGTTGACTTTTGAAATAATAAATGTTATAATTAAATTACAGAGAGGAGTGATATTATGGCACAGGCAACATTCAGTGTGCGTATGGATGACGGATTAAAGAAGGAATTTGATGTATTATGCTCGGATTTCGGAATGAGTATGTCAACCGCCATTACTATTTTCGCAAAAGCAGTTGTTCGAGAGAGAAAAATTCCTTTTGAGATTTCAAGCCCCGACCCGTTTTATTCAAAATCAAATCAAGAATATCTGATGAAAGCACTCGAAGAGTACAAAGCAGGTCACCTCACTGCACACGAATTGATTGAGCTGGACGATGAATAAACTATGGGCAGACGATGCCTGGGAAGATTATTTATATTGGGCTTCACAGGACAGAAAAACACTGAAGCGAATCAATCAGCTGTTAAAGGACATCGACCGCAACGGCTATACAGGCATAGGCAAGCCGGAGCCGTTAAAGCACGATTTGCAAGGCTTCTGGAGTCGGCGGATTGATGATGCAAACAGAATTGTATATAAAATCGAGGATGGCAATATAGTTATATTGCATTGTCGAGGACATTATGAATAAAACTCCACAACCGGAGTGCCTTTGGCACTCCGGTTGTTTGCGCAAAAAAACACCCGGTTTAAAAACCGGGTGTAAATAACCAAGCCGAATTAGTCCTCAACCTTGATAATTTCCTTGCCGTTGTAATAACCGCAAGCCTTACAAACTTTATGAGGCATCTTAAACTCGTGACACTTCGGACACTCCACCATATTCGGTGCTGTGAGCTTCCAGTTTGCACGTCTGCTGTTTCTTCTGGCTTTTGATACTTTATTCTTAGGTACTGCCATTTGTTACACCTCCATAAAATTACTCTAATTAGTCTTTCTTCATTAAGTCTGCCAGTCCTGCCCATCTCGGATCAATGAACTCCTTATCACAGTCACATTCTCCCTCGTTCAAGTCACAGCCGCACTTCGGGCAGAGTCCCTTACAGTCATCTGCACATAAGTATTTACCGTCTATGTTCATCAAGAGATTATCGAACACAACCGCGTCAAGCTCTATTGTATGCCCTTCAAACGTAATGACCTCGTCATCCGTCGGAGTTCCGTCCTCTGCACGGACAAAATGCTCATCCAGTGAAAATTCTGTGTCAACGTCAATATCTGCAAGACAGCGTCCGCACTGCGTGCCTAACACCGTCACAACATCCGCCGTTAACTGTAATGATTTGCCGTTGTTCACAACCTGTCCCTTCACAGTTACCGGTGCTTCAAGAGTAAACTCCTCGCCGCCGAACTCAAAGGGCTCGATTATAACCTCGTCACAAAACTCTACTTTTCCACCAAATTCCTTCAGTATACTTGATACGTCAATAATCATAATTTCCCGGCATTAAAAATCAGAGCAAAATTACTTTAACTCAACCTTAGCGCCAGCCTCTTCTAACTTAGCCTTCATTGACTCAGCCTCTTCCTTAGCTACGCCTTCCTTGAGTGTCTTCGGTGCGCCGTCAACTAACTCCTTAGCTTCCTTTAAGCCTAAGCCTGTTAACTCACGAACAACCTTGATTACGCCTAACTTCTTAGCACCAGCGTCTGCTAATACTACGTCGAAGTCTGACTTCTCAGCGCCTGCTGCTGCACCGTCGCCAGCTGCTGCTGCTACCATAACCGGAGCTGCTGCTGATACGCCGAACTCTTCTTCCATCATCTTTACTAACTCTGCAACTTCTAATAACTTTAACTCCTTGATTGAATCAAGAATTGCATTTAAATCTGCCATTGTAATTTCCTCCTATTAAATAGATTTACATTTTGTTTTTGTTTTGTTTTTTAATTATTCAGCATCTGCTGCCGGAGCTTCCTCAGCCGGAGCTTCCTCAGCTGCTGCCTCTGCCGGAGCCTCTTCAGCTGCCGGTGCTTCTTCAGCCGGTGCAGCCTCCTCTACCGGAGCTGCCTCGCCTGCCTTCTTTGCTATTAAATCAGCAATTTCCTCGCCACCCTCTACGATAGTATTGAGTAAACGAACAAGGTTTGATGCCGGAGCATTCAAGCTGCCCATCATCTTTGCGATGAGTGTTTCCATGTTCGGTGTTGCAGCTAATGTCTTTAACTCGTCTAATGACATTACAGCACCATCCATGAAGCCTGACTTTAACTCGAGCTTGTTGTTCTTCTTAGCATAGTCTGCTAAAACCTTCGCCGGAGCAACTGCATCCTCGCTTGAAACAGCGATAGCTGTCGGACCGTGGAGAACCTCATCAAGACCTGTGAGACCAATCTCCTCTGTTGCGAGCTTTAAGATTGTGTTCTTGATTACGAAATACTTACAACCTGCTGCTCTTAACTGGTTACGAAGATCTGTATCCTCCTCAACTGTTAAACCTCTGTAGTCAACGAGCACACCTGTCTGAGCTGCCTTTAAAACCTCAGCAACCTCAGCAACCTGTGCCTTCTTTGCCTCTAAAACCTTTGCGCTTGGCATGTTTTGTATTCACCTCCTATGAATTATTACCTTTGAAAATCCAAAAGTAATGTTCATAAAAAACACCCTCTTGTGCATAGACATAGAGGGTTCGTAACAATCATTACTGACTTCCTCGGCAGGACTTCCGCATATGCCGCCTGCTGTCTACGGATTTTCAACAAACAGTATTATATCACGCAAAACCGTATTTGTCAAGGGTTTTGCAGTGTTTTTACGAATTTATTTTATACATATTTTCACAGATTTATCTGTCTCTTTTTGGTGATTTTTACGTTTGATTTTCTTTATCTGGTGGTATATATTTATAAAGGAAGGTGATTAAAATGGCTAAAGGCAAACTATTTTCAATTATACACAGTATTATAACGGTAAGCTTGCTGGTTATCATTATGTTTATGACATTTGCAAACAAGTCCGAAAAGCCGGATATCACCTGTGTGCCTACATCCGCAGAGGCCGTCTCAATAGGTAAAGCAATATGCACTGCCGCATATCCCGAGCTAAATCTTGAGCAATATAAGCTGGAATATTTAGACAACGGAGATACCTGGATCGTTTTCTATTACGAGGACGGAGTATTGGGCGGCGGTTTGCCGGAGGTACATATAAGAAAAGACAACGCACAAGTGACTTTTATATCTCTTATGGCATAATAATCTACATCAGGAGGACACAACAATGATGATACGACGTGCAATTAAGGAGGATATGGACGCAATCAACAGCCTGCTGCGGCAGGTGCTTGAGGTTCATGCCAACGGCAGACCTGATATTTTTATCAGCGGCCGCAAGAAATACACAGATGACGAATTGCTCAATATATTAAACGACGACAATACTCCCATATACGTTGCCGTAAATGATAACGCCGTTGTCGGATACGCATTCTGCATTTATCAGATTACGAAAAACGACAACATCCTTCAGAACAGAAAGGTGCTCTACATTGACGATTTATGCGTAGATGAAAGCTGCCGCGGCCAGCATATAGGCGGGCAGTTATTTGAATACGTTTCAAAGGTTGCGCAGGAAAACAATTGTGATGCAATAACCTTAAACGTCTGGGCGTTTAATGAGAGTGCTTTGAAATTTTACGAGAAATGCGGATTTGAGCCGTTGAAATATGTTATGGAGAAGAAGGTTTGACAATTCACAATTCATAATTCATAATTCACAATTATGTAGGGGCGAACCGTGTTCGCCCGCTTACCAAATATTGGTGGTTGTCCCGGGCGAACACAGTTCGCCCCTACAAATACACACCGCTAAACATTAATTTATCCACACAACACCAAAAAGGACATCGCATATGCGATGTCCTCTTTTTGTATAAGAAAACCACGCGATAGTCGCGTGGTTCAAAAAAGGCTATTGCCTATGCAGTAGACAAAGAAACTCCGATTATATATAATTAAATTGT
>JAZQHZ010000233.1:0-2627 GCA_045540855.1 Clostridia bacterium | reverse complement strand
TGCCTTCCCCTTGAGGGGAAGGTGGCACGAAGTGCCGGATGAGGTGGAAAATCCGACGGATGCTTCGCATCCTACACCTCACCACCGCCTGCGGCGGAGCCTCTCCTCAAGGAGAAGCCTAATATATAAACATTAATTTATCTGAAAGGAAACTATGAAACGACTGATTTTATTTATAATATTCATCTCAATTGCCGTTTTCGGCATAGCGACCGGGAATGGTGCGGACAAGCCGTTATCTGATGCACAGATTTATGTGGTTGACGCATCGGTGGTGCGGCTTATTCCGCTTGATTGCTCGCTTGTGCAGAATTCTACGTCCGTTATGGCTAACGAAATGCTCTCAAAGCTTGTGGTGGGCTTTGATGAAAATAAGAAAATACGGCGGATTATGCCTGAAAAAAGGAAGGCGGTTGCCGTCAGAATTGAGGGCAAAACCGCCGTTGTCGACTTGAAAACTAAATATTTTGAGCGTCTGCCTCAGAATCGGGAAATTGAGGAGCTACTGATATATCAGATTGTAAACTCACTCACCTCGATTGAGGGCATAGATTACGTGCAGTTCACCGTCAACGGTGAGACTGTGAAGAAATTTGCGGGCTTCCTTGATATGCGGGAAATTTTTTCGCCTGACTATCTTTTATAGCTATGTCAAACTCCGTCATATGCTTCCAGTACCGCTTGGGCATCATTGTCATACGGCATTTTTCGTTATGCCGTTCCTTGATTTCGATTGTATCATAAAACTGCTTCCACAGACTGCGGTATTGCTGCTCGTCCTCGCTTAAATGCAGTACGGGCATTGAATCGGTTTCACGAATTACGGATTCCTTGCCATTGTAAACAAGGCAAAGCTTGCGTTTTACATCGTGAATCAGAAACGGAAGTGTGGGATAGCGTTCCTCGAAATGGTAGGCAATAATCGGCAGTATGTTATATACAGGCTCTATTTCACTGTAATAAATTCCGCCTTTAAGCTCACTAAACCGCACAAATCCGGTGTATTTATGTGCCTCGTGACCGACACGCAGGGATGTGTCAAGCACGAAATCCACACAGGGCACAGTCAGGTGCTTGTCAGCATTTTTACCGTACTTTAAGCACATCTTGACATAATCCGCAACATTCACCTCACAAAGCGGTTTTTCTGACAGATAGGTATAATACATATGCTTATACGCAGTGCATCCTGCACAGTGTACGATTTTATTCATAACCCGCTCTGCCTTGTTTGTGTCGGTTACAATACGGCGATAGTCGCTGTCAAGCGTGAGCTGGCCGTATTCCTCACGCTCGATTGACATAGGTGCTTCGTGGTGGAGATAGCTGTCAAAAATACAGGTAAGAACACCCTCGAAGGTGCCGTCATATAGATAGATTACATTTCGCCCGTAAGACATTTTATACCGTCCTCTCTTGTTGGCTCGTCAAGCAAGCTTATCTGCCCGTAGCCGGATACGTTGTTATCGGCTAATATCAGCGGTGTGATAAGCTCCTGACGAAGCCACGTGTTGTTATAGGTTCTGCCGTTGCAGGTACAGAAATATTTCGCCCGCTTTAAGGATATACGCATTTTCTTCAGATCCTCAAAGGTCAGTGAATGGGTGGTTCTGCAACGTACAATTTTCAGTGCCGAGCGTATTCCGATTCCCGGAATACGCATAATCATTTCATACGGAGCAGTGTTGATTTCAACAGGGAACAGCTCCATATGCCGCAATGCCCACTCGCATTTCGGATCCACGATATTGCTGAAATTTTCGTGCGAATCGTCAAGCAGCTCATCGGCACGGAATTTATAGTATCTTAACAGCCAGTCCGCCTGATAGAGCCGGTGCTCACGCAGCAACGGCGGTGCCGTTACGGGTAAAAGCGGATTTGTGCCGAGCGGAATATATGCCGAGAAAAACACACGTTTAAGCTTGAATTTATCATACAAATTCTGTGACAGATTAAGTATCGTACGGTCGGTATCCGGCGTTGCACCGATTATCATCTGAGTGCTTTGTCCGGCGGGTGTGAAACGAGGTGCTTTTTTATATACCGCAAGCTCTTCCTTGTTGGCAATGATGCCGTTGCGGATTTGTGCCATTGGCTTTATTATACCGTCCTTGGTTTTCTGCGGTGCGAATTTCTGAAGTGAAGCGGATGAGGGTAACTCGATATTGACACTCATTCTGTCGCACAGCAAGCCTAATTGTGTGACAAGCTCCTGCGATGCAGAGGGAATTGTTTTGGCGTGTATGTAGCCGTTGAAGCCGTACTCATAGCGAAGGATTGAAAGTGCCTTTATAAGCAGCTCCATTGTGTGATCGGGGCTTTTTATAACGGCACTTGAAAGGAAAAGCCCTTCTATATAATTGCGCTTGTAAAAGCTTATTGTAAGGTCGGCAATTTCACGTGGAGTGAATGCCGCACGTTCAACGTCGTTTGATGAGCGGTTGATGCAGTACTGACAGTCATAAATGCAGTAGTTGGTGAGAAGTATCTTTAAAAGAGAGATACAGCGACCGTCAGCACTGAAGCTGTGGCAGATGCCTGCCTTGCAGGCAGAGCCTATGCCGCCGGGCGTATTCTGACGCTCCGAGCCCGACGAAGAGCAGGAGGCGTCATATTTGGCGGCGTCC
>JAZQHZ010000232.1:0-10115 GCA_045540855.1 Clostridia bacterium | reverse complement strand
TAGTCATAATGGCTTGTTGCACCTCTTATAACTGCACCAAGGCAGATTACTGCATCATATTTACCGCTTGCCGCCATCTTCTTTGCCATTAACGGGATTTCATATGCTCCCGGTACCCACGCACATTCGATATCCTCCTCTGCTACACCGTGACGGCGTAAGCAGTCATCTGCACCACCTACAAGCTTTGATGTTATAAACTCGTTAAAACGTGATGCTACGAGTCCTACCTTCATTCCCTGTCCGCAATAGTTGCCTTCCAATACCTTCATTTTCTGTTCCTCCTTAATATTTGAATAAATGTCCCATTTTATGCTGTTTTGTTCTTAAATAAAATTCGTTTTCCCTTTTTGCCGGAATCTGTATCGGTACTCTTTCGCAAAGCTCTATTCCATATTCCGCCAAATCCGAAATCTTTTCGGGATTATTTGTCATAATCCTAAGCTTTGTTGCACCAAGATCCTTAAAAATCTGTGCACCCTCGCTGTAATCCCTCAAATCCGGTGCAAAGCCGAGCATTACATTTGCCTCAACTGTGTCATAGCCCTGCTCCTGCAGTGCGTATGCCTTGATTTTATTGAGGATTCCTATACCTCTGCCCTCTTGCCTTAAATAGAGAAGGATTCCTCTTCCCTCTTCCTCTATCTTCTTCATCGCCTCAGCGAGCTGCTCACCGCAATCGCATCTGCACGAGCCGAACACGTCACCCGTAAGACACTCTGAATGAACTCTTGTCAAAACCGGCTCACCGTCCGATACATCACCCTTCACAAGTGCCAGATGCTCATTTCCGTTTATTCTATTGCGGTAGCCGTAAATGTCAAACGTGCCGAATTTTGTAGGCAGCTTTGCCTCGGAAATCCGTTCCATAAAATTATCGTGCATACGGCGGTATTTCTGCAAATCACGGATTGTGATAAACGTCAGCTTATTTTCCTTTGCAAATTCTATAAGCTCGGTTTTACGCATCATTGTGCCGTCACTTGCCATAATTTCACAGCACAGTCCAATCTCCATAAGCCCTGCAAGCCTGCACAAATCCACAGTCGCCTCGGTATGGCCGTTTCTTTCAAGCACTCCGCCCTTCTTCGCTTCAAGCGGGAACATATGTCCCGGACGCCTGAAATCCGACGGCTTTGCGTTCATATCCGCACACATCCTTGCAGTCAGTCCACGCTCTGCGGCACTTATTCCCGTTGTTGTGTCGATATGGTCAATCGACTCAGTAAACGCCGTTTCGTGGTTATCCGTATTATGTGCCACCATCGGACGAAGTCCTAATCTCTTAATATGAGCAGAGCTCATCGGCATACATATAAGTCCCTTTGCGGCACTTGCCATAAGATTTACATTTTCGGTGGTTGCAAACTGTGCCGCACAGATTAAATCGCCCTCGTTTTCTCTGTCCGGGTCGTCAGTCACAAGAATAACCTTGCCGTTTCTTAAATCCTCTAACGCCTGCTCCACTGTATCAAATTCAAACAATATTTATCCCTCCTTAAAAGCCGTATTTTCTGAGAAAGTCCTCGTCAATACCGCTTTGCCTGCCACATAGCTTCTCAACGTATTTTCCCACAATATCACATTCTATATTTATTCTGTCGCCTCTCTTTTTTGCAAGAAGCGTTGTTTCCTCGCCCGTATGCGGTATAAGCGACACCGCAAATGCGTCCTTATGCACTCTTGCAACTGTCAGGCTTACACCGTCAAGTGCAACTGAGCCCTTCATTATGATATACCTCATCAGACTCTCATCCGCACCAACCGTCAGCCATACTGCATTCGCTTCACGCTCATACGAAATCAGAGTTCCTGTGCCATCAATATGTCCCGATACGATATGTCCGCCAAATCTGCCGTTTGCCGCCATTGCACGCTCTAAATTCACCCTTGAGCCGTTCTTTAAATCTCCGAGATTTGAACGGCGAAGGCTTTCATTCATCACATCGGCCTTAAAGCTGCTCTTATCAAACGCCGTCACTGTGAGACACACTCCGTTTACGGCAATGGAATCGCCTACGGAAACATCCTCCAAAACCCTTGATACGGCAATTGTGTACACACATTCCCTCGCACCTCTGGAAACGTTTATGACAGTTCCTACCTCTTCAACTATTCCGGTAAACATCATTTCACCTCGTATTCAATCATAATATCGTCATCGAAGGTCCTTATCTGCGGATTTTTAAGTGCCACCGCAGCACTCACCTCTGAAATACCCATCGCTTCAAAGGCACTCCTGCCGTCACCGCCGAGAATTTTCGGTGCAATATAAATCTGTACCTTGTTTACTATTCCCTGTTTCAATGCCGATGCATTAAGCGTTGCACCGCCTTCAATAAGCACACTGTCTATATCCATTGCACCCAATATTTCCATAAGGTCATTAAGGTCAATACCGTTTTCATCAGATGCAATTCTTAAAATGCCTATTCCCCGTTTTTCAAGCTCTCTACACTTTTCTTTATCATCCGAGCCCGTCGCAACGTAAGTGGGTATTTCTGATGCAGTTCTTACAAGCTCGCAATCCAACGGTATACGCAATTTCGTATCGCAGATAATCCTTATCGGGTCTGACGGGTTTTCGCAACGGCAGTTAAGCATAGGATTATCCGCAAGAACAGTTCCTATTCCCGTCATAATCGCCGCAACTCTCTTGCGTATTACGTGTACGTCTGCACGGGATTTTTCGTTTGTAATCCATTTCGAATGGCCTGTATACGCCGCAGTTTTTCCGTCTGCCGTCACAGCAGTTTTTAAAATCACATACGGTCGCTTCGTGGTTATATAATGGAAGAAAATGTCATTGAGCTTATCACATTCCTCTCGCATAAATCCCTCTATAACCTCTATACCTGCGTTTCTCAATTGCTCAATTCCCTTGCCAGCAACTAACGGATTGGGATCAAATGAGCCCACATACACACGCTTTATACCTGCTTCAATTACCGCCTCAGTGCAAGGCGGATTTTTACCGTGATGACAACACGGCTCAAGCGTCACGAACATATCCGCACCGCTTGCATCCTCGGTGCAGTTTTTCAAAGCATTCCTTTCGGCGTGCAGCTCACCGTAACGCTCGTGCAGGCCTTCACCGATAATCCTGCCGTCCTTTACAATCACCGCACCCACAAGCGGATTGGGATTTACAAAGCCCTCACCCATTTTTGCCAGCTCAATGGCACGAAGCATATATTTTTCCAACAAAAATCACCCCGAAATTCTTCGGGGTGATACAATGCCGTTATTTCTAAAGCACAAATCTTCTCACATCCGGACTTTACCGTCGGTTCCGGAATTGCACCGGATCATGCCGTTAAGGCTCGCGGACTTTACCGCCGATTATGACTTTCACATATACCCCGAAGATTTTATATTATACATATATAATAACACTGCTTTATCAATTTGTCAATAGTTATTTATTCTCATGTGCAAGAATGAAATCAACATTCGCACGTTCGATACTGTTTAAGTTACTCTTGTCATCGTTTAAGTTATAGCTCGGATTCACCTTGTACCATGAGCACTTTGCAAAGTAATCCTTGTACTTCTGAGTCTTGAACGGTCTGCCGTGGCGTGCAAAGATTTCGTTTCTTGCATAGCCAAGCTGTGCCTTTGATAAGCCCTTTATATCAGCCTCAGTGAGAAGCTTGATTGATGAATCCTTTATGATATAGTCGCCGTCAAAGAATGTGAGGCTTGTGATATCATAAACTGTGCTTCCCTTATATGTGCTATTTGACGGGCTTGCAGTTACGCTCAAGGTCTTGTTCTGTACCTGAGCCGTTGTTGAGCCTTCCGAAACGTAGGCAAAATACTCTGTATTTCCTGAAATAAAGCTCATTACATACTTGCCGGTTGCACTGTCAAGAACTACCTTTCCACCCTTGGCAACAACGCCCGAAAGGTTAGCCTTTGTGATTCCTGTATTATTCACCTTTGTTGCAGTTGAAGCTGTCTTATTTGTTGACGTTGTTTTATTTGTCGATGAGGTCTTCTTTGTAGTTGATGACTTCTTCGTTGTCGATGATTTTGTAGTTGATGACTTATTAGTTGACGCAGATGAAGCTGACGTATTTGCAGTTGATGAGCTGCCTGAGCCTGATGTTGACGGAGCTGTTGTATCACTGCTTCCGCTTCCTAACGCCGGTGCCGGTGCAGTACCTTCCGGTGCAACCGTTTCTATCGGCAACGGTGAAAGTGACGGATCAAGCGTAGGTGCAGGTGACTCTGTTGCATTCGGATCCTCTGTCGGTTCCGGTGTAGGAGTGCTGATTTCAACATTCGGTCTCTCAGTGGTGCTGTTGCTTATGAGATATGCACCGCATCCCACCGCTATGCTTACCAATGCACAAATTGCCGCTACAATTATTATCTTCTTTCTTTGCTGCTTTTTACGCTTTTGTTCACGTCTGTCCTGGATTTCTGAAAGCTGCTGCTGCTTCTCATCAAGCATTTTCTGAATCTGTTCACGACGCTTTAATTCATTTTCATCAAATATTTCTTCGTTATCTGTTGTTTCTTCTATTGTCTCTTCCTCAACAGCTTCCACTTCTTCCTCTACCGGAGGCTTGTCGGCAAGCTGTGCCTTACAGAACGGACATTCATATGTTGTATCCGGTACCGAAGCACCGCACTTCTTACATAACATTTGCATCTACTCCTTTTTTATCCTATTTAACACTATTATATAGTTTTCTGCAAATAAAGTCAATAACCGTAATATTATGTATTTGTTACAATACCGATACAGTTTTATTCATCTTCCTTTTCATAAGAGAACTGCTCTATCTTTTCCATCAGGCTGAAATTATGCTTTCCTGCCACGTATCCGCACACAGCTGCTACTATCGGCAAAATAATCATTGCGATAAGGCTCACGACCGTAATCATACCGTTCGATGTGCCCATAATGCCAAAATACGGGAATGTCCACAGCGTGAACACAATATTCATAATAATTCCCCTTGCTCCCATTCCTGCACCTGTTGCAGCTGAATTTATCCAGCACTGCTTCCACACAATGTAAATCACCACAGTGAGCACAGAAATCATCACACCGAACATCACACTTTTAAAAATACTCGGCTTCAACGGTGTATAGCTCTTATGGTCAAGAACAGACATCTTGCGTGTTGCAAGATAAATCATTCCTCCATATATCGCCATAAATACTACTGCAAGAATTTCTTTCATTACCGGCTTATCTATAAAATACCAGAATGCCACTGTCTGGAATAAGCACGATATCAGCACTGCCGCAATGTGCATTACCAATACGTATCCAAATTGATACGGAACTGTCATTTTCATTGAATCTCTCATTTTACTCTCCTAAAAATTTTATTTATTCAGCTGCCGCCTTGCCTGCCGTGTAGCCACTGCTCCACGCCCATTGCAGATTATAGCCGCCGCAGTCGCCGTCAATATCCAGAACCTCGCCGACTGCATATAAGCCGCTTTGCAGCTTTGATTCCATCGTATACGGATTAAAATCCCTTGTCATAACTCCGCCCTTTGTAACCTGTGCATTGTTCCACGACATTGTGCCTGAAATCTTAAATTTCCAGTGCTTTATCGTTTTCGCACAAAGGCGGATTTCCTCGTAAGTGAGGCTTTGTGCCTCTCGTGATAACGGTGCTATGCCCACTTCCTTCAGTAATACCTGTCCCACTCTTTTATTGAGCATTCCGACAAAGAAATTTTCAAGCGTCATATACGGATTTTGCAGTTTTCTGTCATTGAGCATTCTGCAAAGCTCCGCTTCGCTGTACTCCTTCATCATATCAAGCTCAATTTCTGTATGGTTTCTATATCGTGATGACAGCGAAAATATCGGTGGACCCGACAAGCCGTAATCAGTAAACAAAATTTCTCCGTCCTCAATAAAATCACCCATTTTTGCTGTGCCGGTGAATTTTATTCCCTTGAGCTTTTTGGGAATGTCACTGTCAGTTTTAAACTGCACCAACGAAGGTCTCAGCTCTGTAACCTTATGTCCGAACGCCTTCAATATTTCATAGCCTGCACCCTTTGAACCAAGGTCAGGTGCGGCTTTTCCGCCTGTCGCTATAATCACCTTTTGTGCATGAGCTTTCTCGCCCTTGTATGATTCAATCGCAAAGCCGTCCTGCTTTTTCTTTACCCTTGACACCTCAAAGCCGGTTACGATATTCACTCCATAAAGCTCACACCGCATACGCAATACGTCAAGAACTGCGGATGCCTGGTCGGAATACGGGTAAACCTTTCCCTTGTCCTCAACCTTGCATACTACGCCAAGCTCTTCAAAAAAATCCATTGTATCACGTACCCAGAAGCCCTCTTCAATCATAGGTTTGACGAACTCCGGCTCATTTCCGTGATAGTTTTCAAGCGTTGCATTGATATTTGTCAGATTACATCTGCCGTTACCTGTGGCAAGGATTTTTCTTCCGCACCTTGCACCGCTTTCATAAACAGCAACCTGTGCACCGTTTTCACTTGCCGCAATTGCCGCAACAAGCCCGGCGGCACCTGCACCTATTATTGCTACGTTACTCACTTTTTATCCTCTCTCGCCTTATTGCTTTTCTTTAACTGAAGCTGTTCAATATAGTCACCGATTATAGCACGTGCAACCGCAAGCACCGGAACAGCCAGAAGCATTCCCATAAATCCGAAAAGATTTCCGCCTACTGCTACTATTATCACTATCCACAACGGACGAAGCTCAAGCGAATCGCCCATAAGCTTCGGTGCAAGAATATTACCGTCAAACTGCTGAATTATTATAAGTGCCACCGCAACCCAGAGCCCTTGCCAGAAGCCGCCTGTGAGAAGTGCAATTCCTGCCGCCGCTACTGATGCAATTATCGAGCCAAAATACGGAATCAAATCCATTGCACCGATAAAAATTCCCAGTATTACTGCGTATTTCACTCTCATCAATGACAATACAATAACGCAGATTGTACCGCAGATTATTCCGCACATAAGACGGCAATAGATAAATGTAGTAAATATGCGGTTCACGTTTGCCGCAAGCGACATAATATGCTCTGCCTTTTCTTCCTTGAATATGAGCTTTATAAACTTTGTCAGTGCTGCTACAATGTTATCCTTGTCAAGCAACATATATATCGAAGCAATTATTGCAATGAATACACTGAAAAGGCTTGATGTTACACTGAATACCTGCCCTACATAATTGCCTATTGCACCTGCGTCAAATGCCTTGAGCACAGAATCCATTG
Source organism: Clostridia bacterium (assembly GCA_045540855.1). Classification (GTDB taxonomy): domain Bacteria; phylum Bacillota; class Clostridia; order UBA1381; family UBA1381; genus UMGS1958. The sequence goes on along the minus strand of JAZQHZ010000232.1, from coordinate 2,877 downwards.
TAGCTTCTATACTCATACTTGAAAGGTCAATATTGAGGTTTTTCAAGGCTTCCATACCCTGCACCTTTTCAATCAGGCTGTTCATATAATACGGAAGTGACTTTGTCATTTCCACAAGATTTTCATACAGTGCCGGCACAAGTGCTCCCACCGTTATACCAACCAGGAGCAATGCAAGGATGTATACCAGAAGCACACTTATTCCGCGTGTGTGCTTTTTTACAAACTTAACATCCACCTTACTAATCAGACTTTCCAGCTTGATACATGGCAGATTAAGCATATAGGCAATAATGAATGCCGCAATAAACGGCATAACTGCGTCCTTTACAATACCGAATCCGTCAAAAATTGAGGGTAGGCTGTCAAAGGTCTTGAATACCACAATCAATGCCACTCCGAATACAAACTTTTTAAAATAATCTCCGTTTTTCCTTAAAAACTCTAACATTTACTCTTTACCCTTTCGGTTTACCTTTTTCTTCCATACTTCCATAATACTCTTAAAGGGGATGGCGCCGTGCGACATCCCCTTTTTTATCTGTTTTATTTTGCTGCAGGTGTTACATATACTGCCTTTGCTACGAATGCACCGTTTGTGATGCTTCCGTTTGCCTGAACCGTGTCGCCTGCCTTGATGTCTGCCATCTTCATTGCGGCACCTGTTTCAAAGTTGATGAACTTTGTTGTTGTATCCTTACAGAATACTGTCTGTGCAACTGAGTTGCCATCAACATTTACGTTTATAAATCCGTATGAAGCATTTATGCTCTCTATTACACCTACTATATTACCCTGTGTCATCTGTGATGATACAGCCTTAATCTTTGTAACTGCATTGCTCTCAAGTGTGAGTGTTACAGTATCACCTACTCTGAATGCATAAAGATCCTTTTCCTCACCGTTGATAGTGATGTCGCAATCCTTTGTTACTACAAACTCTCTGTCCTCACCGTTGATTGCTATTGTAAGAGTTGAGCTTGTGCCTGAAAGCTTGATTTCCTTTATTGTGCCCTCTCTTGTTGTCTTTGTTGAATCAACGTCAAGTCTTGTAATAATACCGTACTGGAGAGTCATTGTACCCTTGTCGCCCGGATAAATCTCATCCATACCTACTGCAACGTCATTCTTCTTTACAACAACATTGTCCGATACCGGGAATGCTATGCCGTCATAAGCCTCATCTGCATGGCTCACTGTGACTGTAAGTGACGGAGTGATTGAAACCTCGTCAATCGTCACATTTGTTACCTTTACTTCCTTCTTTGAGCCTGTAATTGATGATACAAGACCGTCTGAAAGCTCAAGCTCTACGAAGTCACCCTCCTTGAAGCTGTTGATTGTAGCCGGTGACTCGTCATACATCATTGTTACGTCCGGTGCACACTCGTAAATCTTAGCCTCTTTTTCACCTGTCGGGATAACGTGAACATAAAGCTTACCACTTGAATTTCTCTTGACCTTATAAACACCTGTTACTGTTTCGTCCGGTGTTGATGATGTCGCTTCAATGCAAACGAGCTTATCACCCGATAATGTGAAGATTGCATTTACGCCTTCAATCATATCCTTAGCTGCATAGTCCTCACCAAGCACACGCATTGCTGTGTCCTTGTGATATACGAGTGTCTTTGCTTCACCGTCTGTATCCTTTATATCCACTGTTCTTGCATCAGTATCAATTGAAACAAGCTTAGCCTTTGTGAATGTATAGTCGCAAGCTTCAACAACTCTTGAAAGCATTACTGCAATCTGGCTTCTTGTTACTGAGGTCTGCGGTGAGAAGCTTCCGTCCTCCATACCCTTTAAAATCTCTGCATCCGAAGCATACTTAACATATCCTACTGCATTTGCCGGAATTGAGATTGCATCTGTATATTCAAGACGCTCATTCGCATTTGCCTTCGCTTCATCCTCGCCGCCCATTGCCTTTGTTATGATAATTGCCGCCTCATAACGTGACATCGGTGTTGACTTTTCTTTATCCTTTAAGTATGTATTTAAGTCTGTTTCCTTTAATGCACCCTTATAAAGAAGATATACTATTTCATCCTGTCCCCACGAAAGTCCGTATGACATAAGCATGTCATCATATTCTTTATGTGCATACTCTAAAATAGCCGCATTTTCTTCTGCCTTTGCACCCATAACACGTGCAAATAACGAAAGTGCCTCCTGACGTGTTACCTCATTATCCGGACGGTACGTTCCGTCCTCATAGCCATTGATATAACCTGCATCGCTCATTTCTTCAATTGCATCAGCTGCCCACGAATAACGCTCCTCAGCTATATCGCTGAATGAATATTCCGCAAACGCAACCGGAGCCGCCATTGTTGCTGCAAGTAATAATGCAGATACACGCTTTAATCCCTTTTTCATAATCGTTTATTTCCTTTCGCTTATATTTATCTTGGTTTATAATATATATTTGTAAATATTATATCATACCATCCGCATTTTTTCAAGTAAATTTCAGCATTTACCATAATTTTTAACATTAGTTACACAATCGTTACAATTATGTATTATTTCTGAAATGAAGTTTATTTGACAATCCTCTTCACTTTTGTTATAATATTATTATCTTTAAGAAAAATGCAGGTATAACGTAATGAAAAAAATCTTTAAGCTTCTTATACCGGTTATTATATGCGTCATTGTTGCAGTATGTATATCAAACTGTGTTCAGGATAAAAAAACACTCTACAAGCCGGACGGCGAGACAATAGCCGTATCCGCCGACGAGGTCGATGAGTATCTTTCACAGGGCTATTACATAGAGCCCGTTCAGCTTGTATATGCACCCAACGGCAAGACTGCATGCATATATACAAGCCAGTTCAATGATTACAGCAACGTAGGCTGGTTTTCACA
>JAZQHZ010000231.1:0-8395 GCA_045540855.1 Clostridia bacterium | reverse complement strand
CATTGAAGGTGAGCCGTACCTTAAAAGAAATTGCAATGAAGGGAAAGCGGTGTGAAGAGGCGTTAAGAAAAAAGCTCGGACGAGACGTTACGATAAGTGAAATAAGCAAGGAATGCGGGATAAGTGCGGAGGAGCTGACAGAGGCTTTCTCGGCAATGACACCCACAAGGTCGATATATGAAAGTGTGTATGACAGCGGCAGCAGTGAAATAAGTCTGATGGATACGATATCGGACGAGGACAGTGAGGAAAAGATGATAAACCGTGCAATGGTGAGCGAGCTGTTGACGGTACTGGATGCAAGGGAAAGAAAAATAATAGTATTGCGGTATTTTGAAGGAAAATCGCAAAAGGAGATTGCACAGGTGATAGGTGTGTCGCAGGTGCAGGTATCGAGGCTGGAGAAGAAGATAATAAAAAAAGCGGGAGAATATTTTGGCTTGCCAGCTTCGCCGTAAAATTAAAATAGTCAGAAGTCAGTCGGGTTTATCAGATTTTTGATAAACCCGATTTCATATTGGATTTTCGATAAACCTTATTTCATTGCTTGACAATCTGCCGTTATAGTAGTATAATTATGATAGCGGAATTGTATCCGCTTGAAAGGCTGGTGTTTACATAATGACTAAAAAAAGATTGTGTGTGATATTCGGCGGACAGTCGCCGGAGCATGAGGTTTCACGTAAATCAGTAACCTCGGTTTTAAATAATCTGGATAAAAATAAATATGATATAGATGTTATTGGAATTACAAAGGACGGCGAATGGTTCCTTTATATCGGCGATTGGGCAAATATTATCGGCGGCGAATGGGAAAACGACACTGCAAACAAGCTTCACGCAGTGATTTCACCGGATGCCAAGGATAAGGCGATACTTGTTTTTGAGAATGATACATTGAGAAAAATTCATCCCGATGTTATCTTCCCGGTGCTCCACGGTGAGTATGGCGAGGACGGTACAATTCAGGGGCTTTTCGAGCTTTCGCATATCCCGTATGTAGGTATGGGAGTGCTTGCCTCGGCAAACGGTATGGATAAGGTATACTCAAAGATGGTGTTCTCATCTGCAAATATCCCGCAGGCTGACTGGGTGGTCTACCGCAGAGGTGACAATGTGGTTGAGTGTATGGACGAAATCGAGAAAAAGCTTGGCTATCCTTGCTTTGTAAAGCCGGCTTGCACAGGCTCATCGGTAGGTGTGGGCAAGGCTCACGACAGGGCAGAGCTTGAAAAAGCACTTGAGTATGCGGCACAGTTTGACAGAAAGGTGCTTGTAGAGGAAAATATTGACGGTCACGAGGTTGAGTGTGCAGTGCTCGGCAATGACGAGGTTAAGGCGGCAGAGGTTGGCGAAATTAAGCCGACGGTTGAGTTCTATGACTTTGATGCAAAGTATAACGATAATTCAACCGAGCTTCAGATTCCGGCAGATATTCCTGCCGATACAAAGGCGAAAATTCAGGAATACGCAATCAAGGCATTTAAGGCACTTGACGGTCAGGGACTTACAAGAGTGGACTTCTTTATAAAGTATTCAGACGGCTCGATAGTATTAAATGAAGTGAACACACTTCCGGGCTTTACAAATATCAGTATGTATCCGAAATTATGGGATGCGTGCGGCGTGGGATACGCTGAGCTGCTTGACAGTATTATTGAGCTTGCCGAAAGCAGGGTGAAGTAATGGATAACAGAAGTATAGGCGTGTTTGACTCCGGACTTGGCGGACTGACTGCGGTGAAGCAGATTATGAAGGAGCTGCCGGACGAGAATGTTATTTATTTCGGTGATAGGGGACGTGTGCCATACGGTACACGCTCGCACGAGACGATATTGAAGTATACAAAAAGCGACATCCGCTTTTTGAAGAGCTTCGATGTTAAAATGATTGTAATCGCCTGCGGAACTGCATCATCGGTAGCTTTGCCGGGTGTTAAGGATGAATTTGATACTCCGATTGTCGGCGTGGTGGATGCTACGGTTTACGCCGCAGTACGTGCTACACGCAATAAAAAAATCGGAATTTTAGGTACTCCGGGAACAATCAAGAGCGGCTCATACGAGAGACTTATCAAGGAATATGACCCGGATATGCTCACCTTCACACGTGCGTGTCCGCTGTTTGTGCCGCTGGTTGAAAACGGACATTTCAATACTCCGGTTACAAAGCTTGTTATTGAGGAATACCTCGAGGAAATCAGGGCACAGGGCGTGGATACACTGATTTTAGGCTGTACACACTATCCCTTGATGAAGGAGGCAATCCGTGAATATATGGGTGATGATGTGACGTTGATTGACCCTGGTGCAGAGGTTGCACTGTATTTGAAGAAGCGTCTTGCAAGGGATGACGCATTCGGCGATAAATTCAATAAAAAGCCGTATGAATACTATGTCAGCGACAGCGTAGAGGGATTTAGCTCTCTTGCTTCAATATTCCTTGAAAAGACAATAGACGGACAGGTGGAGAAGATAGACATTGAGCGTTATTAAGGTAAGAAATCGTCAGACGATTGATAATGAAACTGATGTAATCGAAGAGTGCGGAAACGGCACTTGCCGCGAAAAAAACGGGAAATATTATATCATATATGAAGTAAAAAACGAGGACGGAGCTACGAAGGTAACCGTAATCGCTGATGAAAAAAACGTGAAAATCAAGCGTAGCGGCTACGTTAATTCCGAGATGGTATATGATATAAACCGCACCACAGCCTTCAGATACAATACTCCGTACGGAGCTATTGATATGGAGATAAAAACAACAAAAATACACAACGGATTAACCGCACAAGCAGGTACCTTGAGAATTGTGTACACGCTTGTGATGCAGGGAATGGCAACATATAACGATACGGAAATAGAGGTTAAAGACGGTGAATAAAATAAAGAGAATAATTGCCGCACTGCTTAGTGCAGCGATAATTTCAATGCCGACAGCGGCATTGGCAAAATATAACAGCTTCTCTGAAATGGCGGCGGCAACCGATAACAAGGCCAGCGAAAGCGATGCACCACAGCCGTTTGAGGGCAGTGGCAACTATAAGGCACTGCTGCAGATTTCAGAGTATATAGGCGAATTATACGTTGATGAAACAATCACATCTGATATTGCAATCCAGAAGGGACTTTCGGCATATCTTGACGAAAATAATAAGGCGTTATGGGATATGCTGAAGGCAATGTTCCGGAGCCTGGACCCGTGGTGTGATTTCTATACAAAATCTGAATACAAAGAATATCAGGACGGAATAAACCGCACGTTTTACGGAATAGGCGTAGCAATAATCGAAAATGAGGGCTATGTTGAAATTTCGGGATTCAGCGAAGAGGGCGGACTTGCACAGAGAACAGGCTTCAGGGTAGGCGACAAGATTGTAAAGGTTGCAGGCGTAGACTGTGTAGGAATGTCGACAAATTCGGTGAGAAACCTTATCGTGGGCGAATTGGGCACAAAGGTAAATGTAACCGTATTGCGTGACGGACAGTATATTGACATAGAGGCAACCCGTACAGAGGTTAAGCAGGCAACTGCAACCACTGCGATATTAAAGGGTGACATCGGATATTTAAGAATCGCTTCATTCGGTGTGGATACAGCGGCAGAGGTTGCAGAGGGACTTGATTTCTTCAAGGAAAACGGAATTGATAAGTTCATTCTTGACCTTCGTAACAATGGTGGCGGCTTGCTTGATGCGGCGATTGAAATTGCACAGATGCTTATTCCGAAGGGCAAAATCATAGACGTGGTTTACCGTGATTCGGCGAATAACACGTCATATTATGCCAACGGAACAACTGAAAAGTTTGAGCTTGTAACTCTAGTAAATGAGAACAGTGCAAGTGCATCAGAGGTATTGGCAAGTGCAATCCGGGATTCGGGAGCGGGTAAGCTGGTAGGAGAAACGACGTTCGGAAAGGCGGTTGTTCAGCAGGCATTTCCGCTTCAGAACGGAATGTATTTCAAGCTCACAGTCGGCGAATACATAACAAGAAACGGAAATTCGATAAATCTTGTCGGACTTGAGCCGGACGAATTTGTGAAGAATACAACCCAGGCGATTGATTCAACACAGTATACAGTATTTGATTTCAAGACAAGAGCCGCACTCGGTGACTACACGAAAAACGCACTTGCGGCGAAGGAAAAGCTTTCACTTTTAGGCTTCTATAACGGCAAGGCAGAGGATATGTCATACAATGCCGAATTAAAGGATGCCGTAAAGGAATTCCAGAAGGAAAACCGCCTTGCAGCAAGCGGTGTGCTTGACGTGGCAACGCAGGTTAAGCTTGAGGACGAATTTGAAAAGCTAAAGACTGTGGTGGACCGTCAGCTTTATACAGCATATGAAATGCTCGGCGGAGATCCGGCTGTGTTTGAACAGGAATAAGATAAATGCCCAACGGATAATCCGTTGGGCAAATTTGTAAGGAGATTATAATGTCAGACTACATAACAACCTATACAAAAAAGCACTTCACACCGCTCACACCTGTGGAGGCGGATATAGATATAAGAGACATTGCCCACGCACTGTCACTTATAGTGCGTGCAAACGGACATTTTCCGCAGTTCTATTCCGTAGCACAGCACTCAATCCATTGTGCAAGGGAAGCGATGGCCCTAAAGGCTGATCCGAGAAAGGCACTTCTGTGCCTGCTTCACGATGCATCGGAGGCATATATTGCAGATGTCACAAGACCGCTGAAGAAAAATCTCGCTGAATACCGCAGTGCAGAGGCAAGACTGCAATCGGCAATATATAAGGCTCTTACGGGCAGTGATGCGGATGAAAATGAGAAGGAATTTGTCGCTTTGATTGACGATACACTGTTAAGCAATGAATTTTATCATTATATGGGCGAGGACCTGTTTGAGACAAGGCTTGAAATGAAGTCGGAGCCGGAGTTTGAGTTTGTGGAGTTTAAAAAGGTGGAGGAGGAATTTATCGGGCTTTTTAATGAGCTGTCGCAAAAGCTTGCAGAGCTAAAAAAGGTAAAAATGATAGCCCTTGACCTTGACGGGACTCTTTTATCGCCCGATACTACCATTTCGGACAGGGTAAAAAATGCACTTGCAAGGGCGGCACAGCAGGGAATAGAGATAGTGCCCTCGTCGGGACGTTCATTTGAGGGAATGCCCGATTATGTGAAAAATCTGCCAGGCGTGAATTACCTTGTCACCACCAACGGTGCGGATGTATACACTGTGGACGGCAAGCGCTTGTATGAACGCTCGCTTGTATGCGAGGATGCCGCAAAGCTTGCAAAGAGGATTACGGATAAGGGAATAATTGTCGGAGCATACATAGACGGCAGGGGCTATATGGAAAGGGAAGCCTTTGAAACGTCACTTGAGAACGGTGTGCCGTATGAGGTGTGGAAATATTTCAAGGATACACGCACTCTTGTAGAGGATTTGTCGGCGTTTATAAGTGAAAATAACCGTGATGTGCAGATTATAACGTGCCATTTCCAGAACGTTGAGGAGCAGTTAAGGAATGAAATCACCGATATGGTGAAGGACTACAAGGATATGATATACGTCTGGGGCGGCCCGGAAAATATAGATATTACACACTTTGAGGCAAGTAAGGGATACGGGCTTAAGGTACTTGCCAATCGGTGCGGTGTGGAATACACAGCTTCGTTCGGCGACAGTGAAAATGATGCGGATATGCTGAGGAAGGCAAGCTTTGGTTTTGCTATGGCAAACGGCGACAAATATGCCTTCGAGGCGGCGGATTTTGTGGCGAGGTCAAATGCAGAGGACGGAGTTGCGGATGTGATTGAACGTCTGATTTTATAAAGGAAGTGTCAAAATGAAAAATAACGTGCTTGAGGGCAGGACGTCAGCTTCACTGCTTAAAATAGCAATACCGATAATGCTCGGAAATATATTACAGCTTTTATATAATTTCACCGATACATACTGGCTCGGCAAGCTCGGTGCAGAGGCAATGGCGGCAATAACGGTGGTTTCACCGGTGCAGTCGGTTATTATAAGCTTCGCCGGCGGGCTCAGTGCCGGCGGCTCGGTGGTGATGTCGCAATATTTCGGGGCGAACGATACAAAGTCCTGCTCACGTGCGGCAAATCAGATTTTTTCGTTGATTATGTGCTTTTCTATACTTGCCGCAGCGGTTTTGTTCTTCTTCTGTGAGCCTATGCTTGGTGCAATGGGTGCAGAAGGTGAGGTGGCAAGGCTTGCGGTGACGTATCAGCAGATAATGGTTATAGATATCCCGCTTCTCTACATTGTAAATATCTATACGGCAATAAATAATGCCGAGGGCAAAACGGCGAAGCCGCTTGTTTTTAACCTCATAGGCATTATAATCAATATGATTTTAGACCCGTTATTTATCGTGGATTTAGGCTGGGGCTCGGCAGGTGCGGCACTTGCAACTGTGCTGGCGAAGCTTCCGAGTGCAGTGATTGCAATGCTGCTTATGACAAGCCGTAAAAAGGAAATCCGCCTGAGACTGCGGTTTATGAAATTCAATTGGCAGATGATACAGAAAATCCTGAAAATCAGCCTTCCGATGAGTATAGGAAATTCAGCGATGAGCTTTGGATTTGTCCTGATGAGCAAAAGTGTAATGAATTACGGAACGCTGGCGGTGGCGGCGTACGGAATAGGTAACAAGATTAACGGAATAGTTTCCTCGCCGTCGATGGCGATGGGAAATGCGGTGTCCATTATGTCAGGTCAGGCAAAGGGTGCAAAGCGTCCTGAAAAGGCGAGAGGTGCGTGGCTTTGCGGCATGGGTATGATGTGTGCATTGCTTATGGTGACGGGCTTTATAATTTCAAGAAATGCAGTTTCCACTGCGATTATCCGCATCTTCTCGCAGGATTTGCAGGTAATAGAATACGGAGCACATTTCCTTGCAGTGATGTCACTGTGGTCGTGGACAAACGGCGTGTACGATTCATCGAAGGGATACCTGAACGGTCAGGGCAAAACGGTTTCAACCGTAACGGTGAATGCGGCAAGGCTGTGGCTGTTCCGATTTGCGATATTATTGGTGTGTGAGCGGATTCTGAAAATCGGAGTGGCAAGCATATGGTATGCCGTAACGTTCTCGAATGCCCTTGCGGCATTGACAATGGCGGTATGCGTGCTTTGGTATATGCGGAAAATAAAAATTGCGAAGTAACTGTTTGTGTTTTGACTGATAATACAGGATATCAATGAGATATCCTGTATTTTTTGCGAAAAAATGTGGACAAAACCATAAAAATGTGTTATACTACTATTGGTCACACTGCTAATAGTAGTATAATTTTAATTGAAGATGGAGAACAATAATAGGCTACGTTTGTTAAAAAACGTAGGCTTGATTCATCATACCTATTGTTGTTTTCAAATATACTATTAGGTACAGTGTGACTACTGGAGTCAATGCTTTCGTTTTTATGTGCGTTGACTACGGTTGACGCACTTTTTTAATTGCGTTGCTTCATAGTATAGTTCTAAAAATACGTCCTGTATTTTTTTGCGAAAAAATGTGGACAAAACCATAGAACTATGTTATAATAATATTGTCACGTTGCTACGATAGTAGTATAAAATTGAATAATATTACATAACATTAGTAGGCTGCGTTAGCTAAAAAACGCAGGCTTGACTTATTATACCTGCTAATGTTTTGTTTTTATACTACAGGAGAGGTAGCTGCGTGACACCAGATAGTCAATGCTTTCGTTTTTATGTGCGTTGACTACGGTTGACGCACTTTTTTATTGCTTGGATTTATAGTGGAGGTATAAAATGAGAAGAACAAATATTAGCATAATTCATCCGTATTTAAGTAATGAGGAAACTCAGCACATAGTGGAAAAGATTATGAAGGGTGAGAGGTTTGTTCTGAAAAATGTAAAGGGTAAGGATACATGGGTATGGAACGGATGGGACAAGGACGTTGTACCTTGTATATGCTGTATTTACGAAGAAAAAGAGTTAATTTTGCAGCTTTTTCTGAATGACTTTAATATAGGCGTAGAATTTGATATGCAATATAATTTGCTTTTCAGGGAAAATAAGCGGAAGCTGAAAATGCTCGCAGAAGAAATTGAAGGCAGAATTTATTCGTGCAATAACCTGAATTATCTGAAACATGTAAATGGTATTGTGTGGTATAAATATACAGGAGTTTATCTTACAGGATTAAGAAAAGCTTTTATAAGAAATTTGATAAGATTTCTGTGGAGGTTTGAATAAGGAGTGCTTTTGCACTCCTTATTTCTTGTATAAGAAAACCACGCGATAGTCGCGTGGTTCAAAAAAGGCTATTGCCTATGCAGTAGACAAAGAAACTCCGATTATATATAATTAAATTGTGACCTGCCAGTTACAATAAAAATATATAATCGGAGGATATTAAAAT
>JAZQHZ010000230.1:0-10669 GCA_045540855.1 Clostridia bacterium | reverse complement strand
AATAAGGCATATTTTTGATATAATAAACGAAATGGTCACATCGCTGTTAATGCGTGTGACCATTTTGTCTACAGTCTGAGGGAATGTTTTAAACATTCCCTTTTAAATCATTTCGATATTATATTTTCTATCTTCACCGTTGTTGTTCCCTTTGTGCTGATTCCTACTCCGTTTATCATCACATCATTCAACGCTCCTGTCGCATAGTCATACGTCTTGGGCTGCTGAACACTCACTGTGAGAATGTCCTCCTCTTCATCGAAAATCAAACAGTCAAGCTCAGGAATAATATATTTCTTCATAATTATTCAACCTCCCCTGTGTCGACTCCCGAATACTCATTATTTGGACTTTCTCTGTATTCCTCCGCTGAATTTGCGTGAACCACTTCGTCCTTTTTATCAGCCGAAATATCCTTGAATCCGCTATCTGCCGCTTCTCCGCTTATAAGCTCAAATGCGGCACTCGCCTGCGGTGCGTATACGTTATCTATCACTATTCCGTAGGTTATAACGCTTTCTCCGGTTATAACTGTCGGTAATACGTCATAAAGTCTTAAAACAACCTCACCGGTCACTTCATTGAGTAAAACTGCACTTTCTTCCTCAACAAATTCCATTTCACCGAGATATTCGCCTGATTCTATATCGTCAAAGCCGCCTACAACAAAGATTGAAAGCGTTTCATCCGAGCCTCCGTCCATAATGTCATAGAAGCCTGTATTCATCAGTGAAAGTGTCTGCTCTGAAGTGTTTACATTGCTTACCTTCCATATTGTGCCGTTATTCACCTGTGCATTCGTGTCAGATAAAATCGCATCGTCCTCAAAGGTAAACGGATACTCTGATATATTGACACTATCCGGCACCTTCACATATGTTCCGCCCGACGGGATTGTTATTGTCCACTGGCAGTAATCATATGTATAGCCCGTTGCTCCCTTTGTATTTAATGTAAAGCCCGTTGCAATTGTGTTTCCGTATATTCCCTCGCCGCCGATATTGTTTCTGTTTTGCCATACATACTCGTCTCCGACTCTCACGTGCGAGCCGCCCTTGAATACAAGCTCACTTGTTGCCGGATTTGACTTTTCTGAAATAAATGACAGATACGGATATACCACATCTGCACTGAAGCGTGCATATATAGTATTGTAATCAGTTGCCGCATATGAATATGTCGGGCTGTGTGAAATAACGTTTCCGTTTTCGTCATACCAGCCCATAAACACGTATGAATCCGGTGCAACCGTTGCTCTAAGGGTTATCACGTCGTTAAGACGTCCATAGCCCTGCGATGAGGTGGCTCCTGCTTCCACGCTTCTTTCACTGTCAGACTGATTATCCGAATCCTCTATTTCCATTGTAACGCTTCCGCCGACATTGCTCTCCTTATAGGTCGCTTCGCTTGTCTGCTTCGTCATTGCTACAACCTTCTGCAGATATTCCCACTGTGCCACGAATGTAACACCGTAATCAGCCGGTATTGTTGACGAATTTGTCGTACCGCTTGTGTTGGTATATGAAACGTCAAGTGTATCATCCGAGGTCTGGGTTGTATTCTGCGTATTATATGTAACCGTATGGTCTGATTTTATCAGTGCACCTGTATATGTACCGTCGGAGAGCTGTCCGCCTCTTGCAAAGTACCAGCCGATAAATCTGATTTTTTCGCTGTCTGATGACACTGCATCCTCACTGTTGTTCCAGACTGTCACGCCCTCACCATTTTCTGATGACATTGTTATTTCAGTATCCTCAGCAATTCCCTTATATGTACCCTCGTTCGGGTCATACACAACTGTTGCCTGCTTCGAGAAAATAAGCTGAATATATTCCGGTGCTTCAATTGTAAATGTATATGAATACACTCCGTTTGTCTGTTTGAAGTAGTCTGCATCATAGAACACTCCGTTTACATTTGCACCTACGAACTTGTGGTTTGCGTCTGCCGGCACTGCATTAATTGTTATGCCTGTTCCTGCAAGATAATTGCCTCTGTGTGTTGAATCATAGGTTACTGTTACATTTTCAACTACGTTTCCGTCTGCATCTGCGTCATCTGCTGTTACTGTACCGTAGCCACCGCCTGTTGAAGCAACGCTTAACGGATATGCGTATGTAAATTTGATTGCATCAAGAAGATTACCCTCGTTCGGATAGCTTTCGTAGTTCTGATAACCCGTCAATGCCGTAAATGCAAAGGTCGTTGCATTCTGTCCCTCCGGAACCTCATAGGTTCCTACGTGGTCACCCCACGCTTCACGTGTATCCTCGATAATCCAGCAATTCCATTCCTCGGTTATCTCTGTTGTTTTTGTAAGCGAGAAATATTCTGTATAATTGCTGTTGGTTACTTGTGAAATATTTAATCCCGGCTTTGAATATATCGTAAATGCATCACTGCACTTATGTACTGCAACATTTGCGTTACCAATATCCGAGTTATCAAAATATCCCGCATCCTCGATAACCTTTGCCATCCATATAAATATATCATTACCGTCCGAGGTTGCCTTTGTATATGAATAATTCTGCATCGGACCTATAAACAGTGCCATAATATCCTTCGGGTGATTTGCAGATCTTGCTCTGTGTGATAATCCCCAGCTTAAAATCTCACCCGGAGTTGTTGAAATATTCTGATAAATTGATGCCTTTTCGTTCGCAACAAGCTCTGCAAACTGCGTTCCCTCTCTTGCATAGAAGTCCAGTCCGGAAACGTAAGTGCTTCTGTTCGGATACAGACTGTCGTCCACACCAAGCTCAAGATAACCCTGCAATGATGTGGTTTTCCAGTAAAACTGCTCATCCGCAGAATCCTTCCAGTTCGTCCACGCCTCAAATGCAGGTGACGCTTCCAGACACCACTTACCACTGCCGTGTGCCGATGCACCGTTTGTATGTACACCTGTACCGAAGTCACTTTCCGTAATCACCGTATTTTCAAAGCTACCGTTGCCGAGTGCCTTCGGCAGGGTATCCTCTGCTATCGTTTCAACCTCCGCTGTTTGCGAAGCATTGTATGTTACTGTATTCTCTGCCACTGTCGTTGCAGATGACTGCTGTGAATCATTTGTACGTCCCGGTCTCCTATCTCCGGGTGCAGCAAAAGCAGGTGCGGCAAAAACGATAGCCATAACTGCCGCAATCATTGAAATAAATATTTTTTTCTTCATAATTATCACGCCTTTTTATCCAAAACAAATAATACTCTTTTAGTGTATTATATTATAGCATATTTTACATTATTTTTCAATATATTCATAACATTTTCGTACAAAATCACCACTAAATTTTACTTGACAGCATTTTCCATTACCTAAAACAAGCATTTAATGTAAAAATTGTGACGTTACATCACCCTCAATTTTATTTTGGTTTACATAATCCTTATTTTTTTGTGCAATGTGATAAATCCGACATTTTAGGTACTATCAAAAAGGCATCAAAAAAAGCTATCCCGAAAGATAGCTTTCTCAAAATCTCTTATGCTCTTGCAGCCTTTGCAGCCTCTACTAACTTTGCAAATGCAGCCGGATCAGCGATAGCGATCTCTGAGAGAACCTTTCTGTTCATCTCAATGTTTGCCTTCTTTAATCCGTTCATAAATGTTGAGTAGTTCATGCCGTTCATCTTGCATGCAGCGCTGATTCTTGCGATCCAGAGACGTCTGAAATCTCTCTTCTTTCTCTTTCTGCCAACGTATGCATTCTGCATTGAACGCATAACTGCCTGTGCAGCTACTCTGTACTGCTTGCTCTCAGCTCCTCTGAAGCCCTTAGCAAGCTTTAATATCTTATTGTGTTTTTTTCTTGTATTTAAAGCACCCTTAACTCTTGCCATGTGTCTTTACCTCTCTTTCAGAATTATTTGTACGGAATAAGCTTCTTGATTACTGCTGCGTTTGCCTTTGAGCAGTAAGCCTGCTTTCTTAAGTGTCTTTTTCTCTTTGTTGTCTTCTTATTAAGAATGTGTCTTCTGAAAGCCTTATTCATCTTTACCTTACCGTTCTTTGTAAGGTTGAATCTCTTGGCTGCGCCTCTATGTGTCTTTATCTTAGTCTTAGCCATAGTTCTACAACTCCTTTTTATTTTTTACTTTGTTGATAACGGGGCTAAAAACATTGTCATATTTCTGCCCTCTAACTTTGCCGGCTTTTCAACCGTTCCCGCTTCCTTTGCCATCTGAGCAAATCTTTCAAGCAAGGTATATCCGATTTCGGAATGGCTGACCTCACGTCCGCGGAATCGCACCATAACCTTTACCTTATCACCCTTTGACAAGAACTTTATCGCATTCTTGCACTTTGTGTTAAAGTCGTTTGTATCTATCGACGGAGATAACTGGACCTCCTTGATATTCACAACCTTCTGGTTCTTACGGTTTTCCTTCTCACGCTTCGCTATTTCGAACTTATACTTGCCGTAATCCATTATCTTACATACCGGCGGCTTTGCCTGCGGAGCAATCTTTACAAGGTCCATACCTTTCTCAATTGCCATATCAAGCGCCTCGTTTGCTGACATAACGCCAAGCTGTTCACCGTCCATTGAAACGACACGTACTTCGTTATCACGAATCTGTTCGTTTATCTGCAGCTCATTCTTGCTTATGGTTATTCCCTCCCATTAAAGTATTTGCAAAATGCACTAAAAAAACGGATGCAAAGACATCCGCAACATAACTGATTTCAATCCTTTATCCGATTAAAACGTTATTTACCGTTGGGCTCTGTCGCCGGCGGTGAGAGCGGATAAGCTCTGCTTGTTTTTTCATTCTCGTCGATTATATCACACAAAAAGCCCTTTGTCAAGGGCTTTTTAATAATTTTCCAAAAAATATTTACACAAAAATACACTCTTTGCCATCCGCCGGATTTGTGGTGTTTGCCATAAATCAGAAATGCTTGACGTGTCTTGTCATTCTCCTGTATTCCTGCGGCGTCATTTTTATCATTTTCCTGAATATACGGCTGAAATACTGCGAGGAGTTAAAGCCGCATTCCCGTGCTATTTCCACCGTCGAAAGCTTGTCAAGCCTCAACAACTCGCAGGCATAGCGAAGCTTCAGTGTATTTATGTACGACACCACCGATACGCCCAGCTCTGAGCGGAATATCCTGCACATATGGCTTTTGCTTACAAAGCACGCCTGGGCAATCTCTTCAAGCGAGTCAATTGTAGTGAAATGATGTGCGATATAGCCCGTTATTGTGCTCAGGCGATTGACGGACTGTCCCTGCGGAGCCTCTGTTCTTATGAGGTCCGTTTCAATACAGTTGTTATATGCCACCGTAAATTCACTTATTATGCGGCTTAAAATCAGAAAGCTTATAAGCGGATTTGTATGCGGTGCCTCACCCTTGAGCTCAATAAGCAGCTTTTCGCAGTTTTGCGTAAGCTCCTGCACCTTTCTCTCCGAAAGGTGCATCATTTCGGCTTCAAAGCATTCGTAGAGATAAGACTTGGCTTTGCCGGTGAAATATGAGGAAATATATTCATCCGAAAATTCAACGCAAAGGCGTTTGTGCTTATTCTGACCGAAATTATAGTGCGAAATTCCCGGCTTTATCAAAGCGACGTCGCCCGGCTTCATTTCATAGAGCTTATCAAAAACATTCATACGGCAGCTGCCTTCAATCACCATAAATATTTCATAATGCTCATGAGCGTGGCAGCAGCTCATTGCATAATCCTCGCCACGTTCAATAATATTGGCATCAAAGCCCTTTTCAAAAATAGGATAATAAATCATTTCTTCTCTCCACCAAGGCACAATTACTGTATTATAGCCATATTATAACATTTTTCTTGCCATATAGCAAGAGTTTTTTGAAATTTTTCTAAAGAAACCGGACTTGACATATAAGGTAGTTTACGATAAAATAAAAGAAAGGTGTTTTGGGATTTAAATTTGGGTTTATCGTTGGGACAAATCCCAACAATGCGTAGTTCGCAATGCGTAATGCGTAATTAATGCTTACGCAAGAATGGTTGCAATTCAAACCTTGCAATTTGTGGGTTACGTTTGCAAATTTAAACAGCACCAATACAAAGGAACTAATTAAAATCTGCAGATGGTACCGTATCGCTTGGAGGGTGCACTCTTTTGAGCGAGCGTCAGCAAGGGAGATTTTCAAGAGGGAGTTTCCCTCTTGAACGGCACTCTTTTTCGTTCTTTTTCTGTTGCTGATGACAGAAAAAGAACCGGGGATATACGTTGCAAACAATTAAAACTGAACGTCTTGGGGCAGAGCCCGATTGAATTGTTTGGGCAAGTGCAACTTCCCGATAAATTCAAATTTAGATATTTTTTTGCAAAGCAAAAAAATCACCATAATTCCGAATTATTTTATTATCTGCAAAGCAGATAATAAAAATCCAAAGGAGGTAAAATATGAAGCTTATATCATGGAACGTAAACGGTTTAAGAGCCTGTGTGCAGAAGGGCTTTACCGATTTTTTCAACGAAATAAACGCAGACGTGTTCTGCTTGCAGGAAACTAAATTACAGGAGGGACAGATTGATTTTGCTCCCGAGGGCTATCACTGCTTCTGGAACTATGCCGAGAAAAAAGGCTATTCCGGAACTGCTATGTTCACAAAGCAGGAGCCGCTCAGTGTCGCCTACGGCATCGGCATTGAGGAGCACGACCACGAGGGCAGAGTTATCACTGCTGAGTTTGACGATTTTTACGTAATCGTATGCTATACTCCCAATTCGCAGAACGAGCTGAAACGGCTTGACTACCGTATGACCTGGGAGGACGATTTCAGAGCATATTTAAAAAAGCTTGAGGAAACCAAGCCCGTAATCCTTTGCGGCGATTTAAACGTTGCACATCAGGAAATTGACCTCAAGAACCCGAAAACAAATCGCAAGAACGCAGGCTTTACTGATGAGGAGCGTTCAAAGATGACCGCCCTGCTTGACAGTGGCTTTATTGACACCTTCCGATACTTCTATCCCGATGTGACAGACCGCTATTCCTGGTGGTCATACCGCTTCAAGGCACGTGAGAAGAACGCAGGCTGGCGTATTGACTATTTCATCACCTCAGCCTCGCTTGCTGACCGCCTTGTTTCGGCAGATATTCATCACGATATTTTAGGCTCAGACCATTGCCCGGTAGAGCTTGTAATTGGCTGATTTATACAAAAATACAGACAAAATTTGTGTAAATAACCAAATTTTTTCGACTTAAAAAAATATTATTACATTTTTTCACATTTTTGTGGTATAATAATACTATTAAAAGTCAGAACTACTGATGATGTCCCTATACTGACGCAGCATAGTTTCGGCTAAGTACCGGCGGAGGCTGCAGGCATAACAATCGCAACAACCGGGAAGCCCCTTTTTGCCGGGTTATTCACCAGAAAAAGAAAAGCTATCAGCAAAATACTGATAGCTTTGTTTTTTTATTACACTCAGCGTGAAAGCAATACTACAAGAACTACTGTTGTGATGAGGAATAAAATTGATACTGTTGTTGTAAGCTTTGCAAACATAGCTTCCTTAGTTGTACCACCCATCTTCTTGAAGTATGAATCACCCATATCTGAAGAAGCACCCTGAATTCCCTTCATTCCCGGATCCTTACCATCCTGAGCAAGAACAACTAATATGAGCAGGCATGCTACTACAATGTGGAGTACGATAAATAATGTGTTCAATACAGACACCTCCTTTTATCCGATAAAATAAGTACATACGTATATATTATAACACATAATTTTCAAATTTCAATAGTTTTTTCAAATTTTTTTAATTTTTTTTTGATTTTGTGCGAAAATACTTTACTTGCCCGACTTATTTTGGTATAATAAACGTAATATAAGAGAAAAAATAATCAAAAAGGACAATTTTATGGAAGATCTCAGCAAAGAAAAGGAACGTGTAATCCTTGCCGGAGTGCATACCGGCAGGGTTGACCGCATCAATGATACAACCGACGAATCAATGGACGAGCTTGAAGAGCTTGTCAAAACAGCCGGCGGCGAGGTTGTCGGTGTGATAATTCAGAACAAGAGCGATATTGAAGCGGGCACATATATGGGTGAGGGAAAGCTTGAGGAGCTTAAAGAGGTGATTGAAGTCTTAAATGCCGATATGGTGGTTTTTGACGACGAGCTTTCGCCTGTGCAGACACGAAATATCACTGACCTGTTGGGCGTAAAGGTGCTTGACCGCTCGTTGCTCATTCTTGATATATTTGCGATGCGTGCAAAAAGCGGCGAGGGTAAATTGCAGGTTGAGCTGGCACAGCTTCGCTATCGCTTACCGAGACTCAGAGGTCTCGGCACAGAGCTGAGCCGAATGGGTGCGGGAATCGGCACAAGAGGTCCGGGCGAGAGCCGTCTCGAATCGGACAGGCGACACATCCGCCGCCGCATCGGTGCATTGGAGGAGCAGATTAAGGAGCTTAAAAAGCACCGTTCACTCATTCACGAGCGAAGAAAAAAGGACGGCACAATCACAGCCGCACTTGTAGGCTATACCAATGCAGGAAAGTCAACGCTACTGAACGCACTGACCAATGCCGACGTATTTGCCGAGGACAAGCTCTTTGCAACGCTTGACCCGACATCACGTGCCATCACCTTAGAGGACAACCGCCAGATTCTGCTTGTTGACACAGTAGGCTTTATAAGAAAGCTGCCGCACCACCTTGTGGAAGCATTCAAATCAACGCTTGAGGAGGCAGTTGTAGCGGATTTACTGCTGCACGTGGTAGATTCATCAAGCCCCGAAATGGAAAATCAGATGTATGTTGTAGAGAGCGTATTAAAGGATATAGAAGCCTCAGGCAAGCCGGAAATATGCGTATTCAACAAGTGCGACAAGAACGGCAGACCTGCCGTAAGCCGAGACGGAAACAATGTATACATCAGTGCAAAAACAGGCGAAAACCTTGATAAGCTGATAGATACGATTGCAGACATTGCACCGGGAAAGAAGAAAAAGGTGTCGGTAGTAATACCGTACAGCGAGGGACAGCTTGTAAGCGAGCTGCACGAGGAGCAGAAGGTTATAAGCGAGGAATACGGTGCAGACGGAACGATAATGGAAATTATGGTTGATGAGAGGATGTATGAAAGAATTCGTGAATATGTTCAATAAATCAATTCACAATTGAATGTGATTTTTCATCCTTCGGATGAAAAATTATTTTAAATTATTGTTTAGCGGTGTAATTGTAGGGGCGAACCGTGTTCGCCCGTTTGCCCGATATTGGTGGTTATTCCGGGCGAACACGGTTCGCCCCTACACCTATCATTCAAATTCGGCAGAGCCGCTAAACATTAATCTGCATTACATAAAAAGGAACAAACACAATGTCAAAAAAAGATTGCTATAAAACGGTCTCTCACGAGGCACAGACACTTCTGGTGGAGAAAAAATCCAAATTCATCGCCAATGTCCGCCCTGTGGATAACGAGGCGGATGCTCTGGAATATCTCGCCGCTATGCGGTCTAAATATTCCGATGCACGCCATAATGTCTATGCCTATGTGATAGATGAAAATAATATTTTCCGTTACAGTGACGACGATGAGCCGGGCGGCACTGCCGGAATGCCCGTCCTTGATGCGATACGCAAGGCAGGTATCGTTGACGTAATTGTGGTGGTGACAAGATATTTCGGCGGTACGCTTTTAGGTACGGGCGGACTTGTTCACGCATATTCGTCATCGGCATCAAGCGGACTCAACGCCGCAAAGGTGATTATCCGGGAGAAGTGCAACATAGTTGACGTAACGGTCGATTATACGCTTGTCGGAAAAATCCAGTATATGTTAGGCTCGGACGGGTATGATACAGAGGATACCATATACGAAAACGAGGTCACCTTCAAGGTTGTATGCTCATTGGACGATACAGATAATTTTATAAACAAGGTTACTGACCTTACAAATGGCAAGGCTATTTGTAAGCTTACAGATACAAAATACGTAGATAGGGAAAGTTATTGAGCCAAATTCCCGCATCTAACTCCCATTAAGAACTCGGAGTATCCGCATACGCCGTCGTTCTGAATGGAAGCAATCTGCAGAAATTTTTCTCAATAACAAATATATAAAGGAGGACAAATAAAATGGAAATTATTTTAAACTCATCAAATTTTGACGCAGAGGTAATGAAAACAGATATGCCTGTACTGGTTGATTTCTGGGCACCGTGGTGCGGGCCGTGCCGTATGGTGGGACCGGTAGTCGAGGAAATTGCGGCAGAATACAACGGTAAGGCAAAGGTTTGCAAGGTAAACGTAGACGAAAACGGACCATTGTGTGCAACCTACGGAATTGTATCAATTCCGACAGTATTGCTCTTCAAGAGCGGCAAGGTAGTAGACAAGTTAGTAGGAGCTCACAGCTTCGACGACTATGCCGATATGATTGATAATTGGATGTAAGAAAAGTGGCTGATTAACCAGCCACTTTTCAATTCACAATTCATAATTTGCTGACGTGCAATTGTTTGCAGTTCAAATTTGGGTTTATCGGGATGTTGTTATTGCAGTTCATCGGGACTTTGTCCCCTGCTTATGCAGTGCTTATTGTTATGCAGTTGGTACCCCTACTTACTTTTCTACCTACAGCAGTAGAAAAGTAAGCAAAAGAATGCCGTTTAAGGGGAAAACATTTTAAAAGATGTTTTCCCCT
>JAZQHZ010000229.1:0-2536 GCA_045540855.1 Clostridia bacterium | reverse complement strand
CTCACAGAACGACATGGCTACGATCCGACTTATAGTGACCGTTGCCTGCAAGTACACCGTGTGCATAACAATTTCTCACTGTACCGTATGTGCAGCCAACCAATGCACCACAGACACCACCCGTCTCAACATTGACGTTTTCATCTGTATAGCAGTTAGTTATCTCACCGCCGCCATGATAACCCACGATAGCACCAACGTATGTGGCATCAGCATCGACGAAATTACTGTTTGTAATGTGCAAATTACAAACATTTGCATAATAGCCGATGTAGCCGAGGAAGCCGACATAATCACTGTCAGATTCGCTCACATTCAAGCCGGAAATGGTCTTGTAGTTTCCGTCAAAGGTTCCGTACAGATTATAAATCGGAGTCCATTCTTTGCCTTCGGGAACGGTGATATTGTCCGTCAGCTTTGCATTTGCTTCATTAGTAACATTAGCAATATATTCCGCAAACCAGAAAAGCTGACCTGCATTTTCTATCTCGTAATATCCCTCGTTTTCGTTATAGACTGCTTTTTCATAGCCGCCGCAGTTTGTGCAGAAGCCGTGGTCAAATTCATCGTGGTCGGGACAAGTGAGTGTCAATGTTGCGGAGTTGGTCGATACGCCATAGTTTGCAGTTACGTCGTTGCCGTTTGCATCCACAATCTTGACAGAGCCTTCCTCCACAGAAATTGTTCCGTATTTTGTTGAGCCTTCGTTCATTTCGGCAATCAGCTTTAACGAATCAATCCTGTGTCCCTCAAGAAGCCCGTAATACTCGTCTATTTCCCACTTGTCTTGTTCAATCGCATCAAGTGAGCCTGCCTCTTGGTCGAAAAGTTTAATGGAAATATTTTTTTCGTAGACAGTAACCGAGCTTTCACTGTTACCCCAGATATTGTATATGGGAATCGTTGCCTCGGAAACAACAGTATAGTTGTGTGCATCCTCTCCCGTAATGGTCAAGCCTTTCACAGTAACCTTGTCATAAGTACCTGCATTTGCAGATTCAAGCTCGGCAGAGGTGCAAAGGATTTGAATACGGTCATAAATCGAAACACCGTCAACCTCGAAGCCACCGTAGCCGTAATATGGGTCAATCTCAACATAAGGCGTGCCGTCATAATCCTTGTACTCCACTTCAGCTCCTATAAGAGTAATTGCTTTGGGTGCAATCGTCATAATACTGTCCGCATAAACTTCACCCACACTGAGTCTTACCATGTAAGAGCCTGCATCCACCGGAGCAGACTCCATAACCTCATATCCTGCCTCGGAGTCCTCGTTATAACGCAGATATTGTATCAAAATATTTGCTTCGGGATTTGCAAAGCTGCCTGTATAAGACGCCTCGTGAGCATTTCCGTTATAAACAGGATTTTCGGGTATCACAAGATTTATGGAAGCAGAATGTACGCACAGTTCACAGCTTTCGTTTATTACGCCTTCATTCGCTGTGTAAAGATAGGTATGTGCTTCTGTTGTTTCGAAGCCGCAGAGAGTACACTTGGCAATGTGGTTTTCTCCGTTGTCAGAGTAGGTATATACTAAATTCAAGCTTGGATAATCAGCAGAAAAATTTGAACAAAAATGCCATCCCTTGTAGTTCACATCATTTTGCTGTGCTACCCACTCCTTCAGCATATCAATCAACGAGCCTTCCTCGCCCGAAGCCGCTTTCACTTGTGCTTCGGTAACTTCCGATATAATAGATTCATTGCTTGCCGTATCGTTACCAATTCCCGAATCGGCACTTCCTGCAAGATAGTAGCAGTTCGTAATTGTACCGGAGTCGCTGTTTTTGCCTACAACACCGCCAGAATACGGATAACCGGTAATCTCACCTGTATTGTAGCAGTTTGTCACTGTACCTTTATTTTCGGCTACAATACCACCGGCAGGAGACCTAACTTGACACCATACTGTATTTATGTTGCAACAGTTCGTGATTGTACCTGTATTGTAGCCTGCAATACCACCGACATTGGAAGAACATCTAAGAAGCGGACCTGCGTTGTAGCAATTCGTGATTGTACCTCCGTTATGACCTGCAACGCCACCGCCATTCAAACTCCCTACCCAAACAGCACCTGTGTTGTAGCAATTCGTGATTGTACTATAACTGATGCCTGCAATACCACCGACATTGGAGTTGCCGTCAATTTTACCTGTGTTGTGGCAGTCTGCAATTGTACCTTTGTTGTATCCCACAACACCGCCCATCCACTGGGAACCATTAACTGTACCTGCGTTGTGGCAGTTTGCGACTGTACCTCCGTTATGACCTACAACGCCGCCAAGGTGTTTATTACCATTAACCGCACCTGCGTTGTAGCAGTTTGTGACTGTACCTATGTTTTGACCTACAACGCCTCCGACGTAAAATTCACCACCTAAAAAGTAGGAATCCTCAACTCCTGCATTCTGCACCTTGCCTGACTCTCCTACATAACCAAACAAACCAACATATTTTACGGTATTGTTATTAAAGTAAAGACCTGAAACGGTGTATTCACCGCCGTCAAAGATGCCGGTATACTGGATACT
>JAZQHZ010000228.1:0-8997 GCA_045540855.1 Clostridia bacterium | reverse complement strand
CGTTCGGGCAAGTGCAACCATCCCGATAAACCCAAATTTGAATTTTAATCATTAATTACGCATTACGCATTGCGCATTACGAATTGTTTCAACTTTCACCCACAAAACAACACATCAAACGCCGTATCTGCCAGTGCCTGTGCACCTTTGCCGCTCGGATGCAGACTGTCTCCGCTGTTATACTCTGCCTTTAATGCCTTCGGATTCACCTCATCACGCACTGCCACATCAAAATCAATCACTCCGTCAATTTCATCTGTCGTTCTTATCCATTCATTGACCTGCACACGAAGCTCTTCACGGAAATCGGCATATGTTCTCCAGCCCTCTATCGGCAGAAGCGTTGCCATATATACCTTTAATCCGAGCTTACGTGCCTCGGCAATGTAATATCTGTATCCCTCTTTCATTTCATCAAGCGTCGGGAAATTACTCATCGGTCTGTACGGATTTATTCCATCCGGATGAATCAAATCATTTATACCGTGGAAAATAAGCACCGTATCTGCACCTGCCATGGTACATTCACGCACAAAACGGTTCTTGCCGCTGAGTCCGTAATGTGCATACTGAAGTGCATCATACTGCCCCAGCACTCTTGAGCCGCTTACTCCACGTCTGATTGCCGCCGCATTTATTCCGTTTTCCAGAAGCTTCATATTGAACCTGTCCGGCCAGGTCTGTGCGGTTATCGAGTCGCCGTAAAGCACAAGTGTACGTGCCGTATCATCAGTTAAAACCTCAACCGTGTTTAGGAAATGACACGCCGCTGATACTACTCTTAAATCCATCGGCAATTCCTCCGCCTCTGCCCAGTCACCGTGGGCAAAGAAAAACTCCGAGGTAGTGCTGTCCGTAATTACAGATGACCTCAGCTGTGTCATATCCTTAAAATACATACTTACAGCAATGTCACAGCCTTTTTTGCACTCAAATTCCACCTCGTCCGACATAATATCACAGCCCGCTTCCATTTTTGCACTCTCCTGCGAAGCAAAGGTAAGCTGTGTCAGGGTTTCTTTGTCAATCGCACTCTCGCCCTTATATACCGCAACAAACGCCTTGCTTATGCAAACCGCCTCATCACCGCATATATTTGAAAATCTTATTCTGATTTTGCTTGCATCAAAATTGCATTTTATACTGTATCTGAGCGTAATATTCTTTGCATATTCCGCCTCCCGTCTTTCCGTAACCGATGTGGCATTGCCCCACATTGCATTCCATTTACTCATTTTATCTGCTCCTTTTTTCAAATTAGTTCTTCTTTATCGGATTTTATCATATAAGCATATAAAAATCAAGCAAATATTGGATTTTTGTATTGTAAATTTTTTGAATATATGTTATAATAATTACAATTAAAGAAAAAATCCTTACGGATTTTATGTGTTGTAATTATTGTACCGGTGTGTAGCAAAGTCTACACGACTTTGCTCTTATGGTATAATAATTACAATTAAAGAAAAAATCCTTACGGATTTTATGTGTTGTAATTTTTGTATATCTATGTTTAAGGAGTAAGCTTAATGGAAATTTCACATATCAGGGACTATATCGCCACAGAGGGCTTTTTCGTGGCAACTCCCGTCGGCACAAGTATGTGGCCTATGCTTCGCAACAGACGTGATAACGTTTATCTTGTGAAATACGAGGGCGGCTTAAAAAAATATGACCTTCCCGTATACATCCGTACCGACGGCTCACACGTAATGCACCGTTGCCTGGGAAAGAGCGAGGACGGCACATATATTATGTGCGGTGACCACCAGTGGGTTAAGGAATACGGAATAACAGACGAACAGATTATAGCAGTGGCACAGGGCTTTTACAGAGGCGAAAAATATATTTCGTGCAATAATATATTCTATAAGCTCTATTACCGTCTGTGGTCATTAAACCTCGGACTTCGTAAATTCGCCATACGTGTACTGCATAAAATATTCCCGTATCAGAAGGCTCTGAACGGATACAAGGAAATGTAAAGGAGAAAAATTATGTTTAAGAAAATCACAGCCCTCCTTCTTATCGCAGCCGGCCTGTTCTCATTCACAGCCTGCAATAAGAAGGAAACAGAAGAAAAGAAGAGCCACATCGTTGACAACGAGCCCTCCGTTACACTTGCACCGGCGGCTACTGCCGCACCGGATTCGGCACAGAAGGCATCGGAAAAGCTTGGCGACGGCGATGCAAATGCCATCGTATCGGAAAATGGTGAGGAACGCAAGGTGGATTTAGGCTTTAACCTCGCAAATCAGACAGGTATAGACTTTGTTGCCCTGCTGCTTGCACCGGTATCGGAGGATCTTGCTGAAGGCATCAAGAGCGGAAAAATCGCAAATCAGCTTCCGAAGGACTATGTATTTAAAAACGGAACTATGATAAACGCACAGCCGCCCGCACTTTCAGGCGACGGCGATACAGTGGTTGCAACAACGCTTTTCAACATCGCCGCAATTGATTCAAACGGTACGGGATATGTGTTCCAGAATATCGACCTTTCAACAAGCTCGCAAATTGTTATGTCACTTGAAAACGGTGTTCCGAAGGCTGTAATCAATTAATCAAGGAGTTTTAATATGGATAGCAACGAAAAGAAATCTTTACTCAGAAAAATACTTATATTCGGTGCAATAACTGCGGCGGCTTCAGCGGCAGCATTGCTTGCATATAAGGGCATAAAGCGTCACCGTGCATTGCTTGCGGACAGTCCGCGAAGCACACTGCCGCGTGCGAAGAACATCTATATCACAGGCGATTCAATCGCCGCACTTGCCGCGGCGGCATACCTTGTGAAGGACGGCGGCTATGACGGTCATTCAATCCACGTTTACGGCTCACCCACCTCGGTGCTTAATGAGGAATACGGCTCAATCGGTGAGGTGTATTATGAGCTTATGAAGGATATTGATGCCGCAGACGAAAACGGTATGAGCATCTGCGATATCATAGACAACTCACTCTTCACGCCTGACCCGACAGTGAAAATTCTTGACGGCTCACACAGAGTGCGTGCACTTGACATAAGTGCTGACCGTGCCACCTTAAAGGCGGTTAACAAGGCGTTGAAGAAAATGGCAGGCGGCGATAAGTTAAATGACGTATCAATCGCTCAGTATTTTGGCGATATGCGTGAAATTTTCGAAACTGACCTTTATGATTTCATAGAAATGACCTTCGGAATCCGTGACGAATACAAGGCATCGGAGTTCATCAAGCGTGCGGAGCAGCTTCTTACAACAGCTTGTGTAACAGGCTTCTATGATACTCTCTATTACGAGTTCTCAACCGCAGAAATTCTCAGAAAGTACCTTATGGAGAACGGTGTGGATTTCCACGAGAATGCGGAAATTACAAATTTTGATATTGACGACAATCACGTGAATGCAATTCATCTTCTTGACAACGATGCAAGAATGACGATATACCTAAATGCAGAGGACAGAGTTATTTTCACTGCCGGAAATATTCTTGACAACCGCAGTGAAGGCTCGTTCAGCGAGACTGCGGCACTTGTTGAAAGTGTTCCGCCCTCAATGCCGTTATGGGCACAGGCGGCTTCGTGCGATGATAACTTCGGTATACCGGAGCTTGTATTTGAAAACGCAGGCGATTCAATAGAATTCACCATTGTGGACAGCACTGCATTCCTTACAAACAAGCTTTGTGAGCTGACTTCATCCGTTCCCGAAAACGGAATCTCACTTCTGCTCACAGGCTCGAACTGGAGAATGAAGCTCAGTGTGGAGCCGGTTCTTGATTCGGAAAACGACAGCGAGGAAGCGGATTTCGCACCGACAATCCTCGTCAAGGGAATGTATTGCTCATCATACGGCAATTTCATTGACAAGTCTATGCGTGAATGTACGGGCTCGGAGCTTTTATATGAGCTTTGCGGCCATCTTGGTATCATTGACGAGTGGGAAAATATTCTTGAAAATATCACAATCATTGATACGGTGAATCATCCGTTCAAGACAGCCACAATGGCAGCTTCGCCAAGACACACAAGACCGGAGCTTATGCCCTGCGACAACTGCTACTGTATCGGCGGCTTTATGGAAAATGAAGCTCCTGCGGCAACTTTAGAGCAGGAGATAATAAGTGCAAAGAAGGCGACATATGCACTTATGGGAATCAAAGAGAAAAAAGGCTTGTTCTTTTAAATAAACAGGGGCATTTTGCCCCTGTTTATTTTTTATAGTTCAAATTACCGATTGACATTTTACTCCATTTGTAGTACAATAATATAAGGAAACTTATATCTGAATTAATATACGGAGGAATATATATGAACAAGAAGCTTTTGTCGGCATTATGTGCCGCTTCAATGACCTTTGCCGTTGCTTCACCTGCAATGGCAGATGATATTACTGTATTGCTCGACGGCAACGCAATTGAATTTGACGTTGCTCCGATTATAGAAAACGACCGCACACTTGTACCGCTTCGTGCAATTTTTGAGGCACTTGGCGCTCAGGTTGAATGGGACGGCGAAAACGAGACGGTTACCTCAGCTAAGGGTAATAATATCTGCGTTTTACAGATCGGCGGCAAGATGTTCGTGAACGGAGTTGAAAAAGAGCTTGACGTTCCGGCAAAAATCGTTGAGGACCGTACTCTCGTACCGCTTCGTGCAGTCAGCGAGGCATATGAATGCAAGGTTGACTGGAACGGCGACACAAGAACGGTTACAATAACAACGGCTGAGTAATTTTTATGAGCACTGAAGAAATATTTGCTTCTGCCGGCTCTGTATTATCTGCAATCGGAGCGTGGCTGTGGCAGGCATTATTGTGGCTTTTTGAATTCTTTAAGGATATCGCAATCGGAATATCCTCGTGGCTTACCACCATCGTTTTCCCGATGATGCCGACGTTTTTGAAATTATTTTCAAACCCCACAGTCAATCTTTCTGTATTCTTTATTATCGTTCTGTATATAGTAACTATGAATATATATTCATTTATGCTTTTCGGAATAGATAAAAAACGTTCTAAACGCCGCAAAAAAATGCGTATTTCGGAGAAATCGCTGATGCGTTCGTGTTTCTGGGGCGGTGCCGCCGGTGGGCTTCTCGGAATGCAGATTTTCAGACATAAAACACAGCACAAGAAATTTATGATTTTTGTGCCTGTGCTGTTCATAATTCAACTTGTACTTGACAGTATATTACTGGGATTTTTAGGATTCTGGGCATTCTTTTAAAACGGAGTTAAATAAATGGATATTAAAGACTTACTCACAAGCGATGCATTAAAAAACAATGATGCAAAGCTTCGTATAATTCAGGAGCTTGTACCGGGTAAACAGATTACACTTGCACATATTATTGCAAGCCCTGACCCGATTATGTATGCCAAGCTCGGACTTGACCCTCTCATTGATTACGGCCGCAGTGCAATCGGTATCCTTACCGTAAGCCCGGCGGAAACTGCAATCATTGCAGCAGACATCGCAACAAAATCAGCAAATGTTGATTTAAGCTTCGTCGACCGCTTCAGCGGTACACTCATCACAACCGGTATGGTTTCTGACGTGGAAGCGGCAATGGTGGCAGTGACAGACTATTGCAAGAACACTCTTGATTTCACAGTCTGCACCGTAACAAAGACATGAAGAAGATGATTCTCGTAGGCAGGAGTGAGGCAGGAAAAACCACGCTCACTCAGGCCTTGAAGGGCGAAAAGGTACATTATCACAAAACGCAGTACATTAACCGTTTCGACGTGATTATTGATACGCCCGGCGAATATATCCAAAGCAAAAACCTTGCGGCGGGGCTTGCTATGTACACCTTTGAGGCGGACGTGGTAGGACTTTTGATGAGTGCAATTGAGCCGTATTCATTGCTTTCGCCCTGCTGTGCAGTGGTGGCAAACCGTGATGTAATAGGAATAGTGACAAAAATAAATCATCCGGATGCAAGAGTTGATATGGCAGAGCAGTGGCTTCGCCTTGCAGGCTGTCAGAAAATATTTTTTGTAGACTCGCACACCGGCGAGGGTGTGTGGCAGATATTGGAATATCTGCGTGAAGAGGGCGACGTTATGCCCTGGGAAGAAAGCCAATAGGCTTTTTTCATTTGAAACAGTAATTGAGGTGAGCTTATGGGATTTGATAAAACAAAAATCAAGCAGATTCGTAACCTTATTATACTTTGTGCAGTGCTTATCCTCTGCATTATTCACAGCGACTATCTTATCGCACAGGTGGGATTTATCATCAGCATTCTCTCCACCTTTGTCATAGGCGTGGCAATTGCATTCGTGATAAATATACCTATGAGCTTTTTCGAGAGAACGGTTTTCAGCAAGGCAAAAAGCAAGCATATAAAGCGTGCGGCACGTCCGCTCAGCCTTATAAGTGCACTTCTTGCCATACTTGCCGTTATAACGCTTGTTGTGGCAGTGGTTATTCCGCAGATTGTGAACACTATGCGTGAGCTGGCACAGGTGATTCCTCAGCATATGAGTGCAACAATCGTACGTCTGGAAAGGATGTTTGCACAGTATCCGTGGATAATTGAGCAGCTGCAGAAAATTGATATTCATACAATCGACTGGATGCAGTTTGCGGAAAATATTATGGGATTTTTCAGTAACGGTGTCGGCAATGCCGTAACTAACACCTTCAATGCGGCAGGAAAATTTGTCAGTGCAATAGTAAGGGCGGCAATCGCATTTATTTTCGCAATCTATGCCCTTTTGCAAAAGGAGCGGCTTACAAATCAGGTTAAGCGTATACTCCACGCATATATCCCGAAAAAATGCTATTTGTGGATACGGAACACAACCTCGCTTCTGGCAAATAATTTCAGACATTTCATAACCGGTCAGTGCCTTGAGGCGGTAATATTGGGAACTCTGTTCGTGGTTGTGCTTTCAGTGCTCCGCATTCCCTACGCATTGCTCATTGGTGTGCTTATCGCATTTATGGCACTTATCCCGATAGTGGGTGCATTTATTGCATTTTTCATTTCGGCATTCCTTGTGCTTATGGTATCACCGATTAAGGCTCTGATTTTTGCAATTGCATTTGTTGTGATTCAGCAAGTAGACGGAAATTTCATATATCCCAAGGTAGTGGGCGACTCTGTCGGTCTGCCTGCGATATGGGTGCTGGCGGCTGTGAGTGCCGGCTCAAGCCTTATGGGTGTATTGGGAATGCTTACCTTTATCCCGCTTATGGCAACGGTTTACTCACTGATACGCGACGATGTGAACGCCAGAAACAACGGTAAAACGAATATTGAATAAAGTGCGGCGTCCCATTGAGGAACGCCGCCCGTGTTTATCATTTAGGGTTTACGTGTACCATACAGTGCTTCACGTCCGGGAAATTTTCCTCGATACGGTAATGCACCTGCTCGGCAACGTAATGTGCCTGATACAGCGTCCATTCGCCGCTGCAGCCAATTTCAACATCCACATACATACGTGAGCCGAAGAGACGGGTTTTAAGAGCATCAATGCAGAGAACTCCCTCCTGTGCCATAACCACCTCACGGATTTTGTTACAGGTGGCATCGTCTGCGGCTCTGTCCACAAGCTGATTTATCGCTTCGTAGAAAACATCCCACGCCGCCTTTATGATAAAAAGACAAATTATAATTCCGGCAATCGGGTCACACACGGGAAAGCCCAGTCGTGCAAACATTACGCCGACAAACGAGCCTATTGACGAAAGTGCATCCGAGCGGTGATGCCACGCATCGGCTTTGAGTGCGGTTGATGAGATTTTCCTTGCCGCACGTATGGTATAGTGGTACATCCATTCCTTCACTGCAATGGATACAAGTGCGGCTATAAGTGCAAGCATACCGGGAAGCTGAGCCTCGGCATAGCTTCCGCTTATTACCGATTTCACAGCACTTATTCCTATAAGTGCACCGGTTATAAAAAGCAGCATTGAAAGCACAATTGAAAACACGCTTTCAATACGCTCGTGACCGTACTGATGCCCTTTATCGGGCTTACGTTCACCGATATTCACTCCCGCAATCACAGCAAAGGTTGATATAACATCGGACAGGCTGTGCACTGCATCGGAAATCAGTGCAGTGGAGTGGGCAATTATTCCGGCAATAAGCTTAATTGCCGACAATACTACATTTATAATGATGCTCACTACCGAAACACGGTTTGCAATATTTACTTTATTCATAAATTACCTCGCAAGCTATTAATATATTAACTATACTATCACACACGAAAAAAGTCAAGAGAAAACATTATTAGCCTTGGCTTACAACAGTATCACAGTTCAAACAAGAGAAAGGAACGGACAATATGTTTATCGCATTTGAAGGAATAGACGGAAGCGGCAAAAGCACGCAGCTTGAAATGTTAAAAAACTACCTCGAAGCACAGGGCAGACGTCTCCACGTCACACGTGAGCCGTCGGACCTTTCCATAGGAAAGACAATCCGCCGCTATCTCACAGGCGAGCTGAGGGCAGATAACCGGGTAATTGCGGCACTTTTCGTTGCTGACCGTTTAGAGCATATCTTAGATGAAAGCGAAGGGCTTCTTGCCAAGCAAAATGCAGGCTTTGATATAATCTGCGATCGCTACTACTTTTCATCATATGCATATCAGAGCGTAGATATGCCAATGGACTGGATTATAAACGCAAACACCGTTGCAGCAGAGCTTTTAAAGCCGGACGTGACGATATTTATAGATGTAACACCCGAAGCGGCGATGGATAGAATAAACGCCAACCGTGAGGGTACGGAGCTGTTTGAGAATGTAGACAGGCTCAGAGAAACGAGAAATAATTATTTCAAAGCCTTTGACAAGCTACGTGACAGTGAGAAGGTTATTATAATAGACGGTCACGGCAGTGCAGAAGAGGTGCATCGGGCAGTTGTTGAAGTGATTGAAAAAATGGATGTTTAAAAAACATCCATTTTTTGATTCGGGAGTAATTCAAATTTGGGGTTATCGTTCCGTCAATTCACAATTCACAATTATGCTGGCGCTAAGTTGTTGG
>JAZQHZ010000227.1:0-3461 GCA_045540855.1 Clostridia bacterium | reverse complement strand
ACCACCCGCTATGCGGGTGGATCATTATTAAAGCAAAAAAGATATTGACAATAAGTACTGTAAAATGATATAATTAAACAAAAAAACAGATTGGTAAATTTTTTAAGGAGGATTACAATGAAGAAAAAATTAGCGGTTGTTTTATTTGCGGTGCTTATGATTTTCGGAACACTTGTGTGCAGAGCCGAAACAATGAATATAGGCGAGACAATGACGTTTACTGCAAGTGATGCGCCTACGAGCTATGCACCGCTCGGAACGGTTTCACGAATCCATTCTTGGTACACATCTGATAGCTCAATTGTGGAGATTGTGTCGTATAGCGGCTATACCTGTACTGTACGTGCGAAGTCATCGGGTACGGTTACAATCAGCAACAAGCAGTCTATGACCTATACATCATATATGGCAACGGGTATAATGAACAGACAGGAGTCGAATTTTGGCGGAACGTGGTCTGTTACGGTTGCGGCGATTGACCCGACGGGTATTTCGATACCTTCTTCACTTTCAGTAGAGGCAGAGGATTCTAAGCGGCTCACACCCATTTTTACACCTTCAAATGCATCGTCACAGCTGAGCTGGAAGTCATCAGATACAACGGTTGCTACGGTGGAGGGCGGTACGGTTTACGGAATAAAGCCCGGTACGGCAACGATAACCGTTACTACGGCTAACGGATATAAGGATACCTGTAAGGTGACGGTAACTGCACCTGCAACGGTTTTATCATATGTAACACCTGAAAATAACAAGCAAAGCGTAGCACTTGATACGAAAATTAAATTTACATATAATCTTGACATTAAAGAGAGCACAAGCTTCTCTTCAATAAAGCTTTATGACAATACGGCAAAAGCTAATGTCAGCATTACAAAGGTAACTGACGGAAAATCCCTTATTATAACACCCGATGCTCCGCTTTTACAGGGACACAGTTATAGTGCGACAGCTCCGTCAAAGGCGGTGGAAAATCTTTACGGAGCGAAAAACACAGAGGAAGTACAGACTACCTTTAAAACAGTACCGCTCAAGGCTGTAAGCACTTTTCCGGCAGCTAACACACTGGACGTGATGGTTGATACGGATATTTCCGTTACATTTGACGGTGCAATCGGGAAAGGCTCGAGGTGGAACAATATCACCTTAAAGGACGAAAACGGCAACAGTGTTGCTTTGAATAAATCCACATCGGGAAATACATTAAAGCTTTCGCCTGCAGACGATCTTGAATTTTACACTAAATTCACACTTACCGTTCCTTCGGGTGCGGTTGCGTGCGGCGGTGCCGACAGTGAAGAGGACGTAATCCTGACCTTTAAAACCTGTCGTGATGCAGACAGAGTTTATCCTCCCGAATTTGAGTATAAAAGCGGCAGACTTTATATTACTGCTGAGGAAAATACAAGCATATACTACACCGTTGACGGCGGAATGCCTATGCTGAGCGGTCAGCTTTATACAGAACCGATTATATTTACTTCACAAAATGTGCACGTAAGAGCCATTGCAGTAAGAAACGGCAGAGTCAGCGAGGAGAGGGAATACAAAGCGGCAGGAGCAATGGCATCAACGTTCGGAGGCAGCCGGAATGATTATTTCTATGCAATGATACCCACAGAAGACGGCTATGTGGCAGCAGGATATTCTCAGTATAAGAGCTTCGGAAACGGAGACTGGACAGGCGTCAGTGGAGATAACGGTGAGGCAATAATAGTAAAATATGACAATAGCGGAAACATTGTATGGAAGAAAAATTTTGGCGCCGATGACTATGATTATTTTGATGCAATTACTGCAACGACGGATGGGTATGTAGCTGTCGGGCATGTCAGCCGTATTGATGGTCAGGACGATGGATTTATAGTAAAATGTGATAAAAACGGAAATCTTATATGGAAAAAAACATTTGACGGTAATGACGACTTCGACTCATTTGAGTCGGTAATTGCAGTGAGCGATGGCTATATAGTTGTTGGCGATTCTGATGAAACACTGATTTCGTCCGGTAACGTATGTTATAACACTGATGCAATTATGGTGAAATATGATACAAGCGGAAATGTAAAATGGAAGAAGTTTTTTGGTACGCCTGACCCGAGTGTTGTCAAATTTGCCACAAACAGTTTTTTGGGAGTAGCTGCAGCAGATGGAGGATATATCGCCGTGGGATATGTGGGATATCCTGAACAGTTCGGAACCGGAGATTTGACCGGAGTCACCGGAAAAGGCGGTGCAGATGCGATTATGGTAAAATATAATACAAGCGGCAGTGTTGTATGGAAGAAGAATTTTGGCGGCAGCGGCGATGATTATTTCACGAACATAATTAAAACGGAGGATGGTTATGTAATAACAGGAAATGGTAATATCTACGGAGACGGAGATTGGGAAGGTTTAAACGGAAAAGCCGAGCGTGATGCAATTATATTAAAATGTGATGAAAACGGAAATATTGTATGGAAAAACAGCTTCGGCGGCGATGGCGTAGATGCCATATCGGGATTAACGGCAACGGAGGATGGCTATGTAATTGTAGTAAATTCCGACTCAGAAAGCTTCGGAAACGGAGACGGGACAGACCTTGAAGGAAAAGGAGGTGATGACGGTATCATAGCAAAATGTGATAAAAACGGAAATATTATATGGAAAAAGAATTTTGGCAGCGAAGGCAATGAAGGATTCAGTGGAGTAATTCAAAAAGAAAATGCATATATTGTCGCGGGATATGCTGCAGAGTCAAGCTTCGGAAACGGAGATTTGTCGTATATCAGCCCGAAAGGATACAGTGATGCTATAATAGTAAGGTTTTTAGAGGATGCCTATGAAAGCGACAAATATATTTCGTCAGAAAGAGGAAAGGCGGCTGTTGCGGGTAAGGACAGAGTTGTAAAGGGCGATGAAATTACCGTGCCTGTATATTTTACGCCTGTAGATAATGTGACGGGTGTAAATATAAAGCTCACGTATCCCGAACATTTTACCTACATTGGTGCACAGAGCGAATATGAGGATAATATATATATCGACAGCAAAACGGGCTCGATGGTAATATCGGGCGATTTCTCGGCAGACGGAGCAACGCTTCCGTCAGATGAGTTATGTGTGTTTGCAAGACTTAAATTCAGTATAGAGCCTTCAATGGAAGAGGGAAATAACAGTGTTTCTATAATAGCAGATGAAACCTTTATGATGAATGCAGATTATGAAATGGTGCCGTTTGCGAAAACGGAGGACTACCTGTTCACAGTAAGTGCAGTAGGTCCGAAGGCAATTTCACTGACGGGCAGTGAAGAGGTAACAGGAGAAACGCAGTATGGAGTAACACTTTTCCCTGAGAATGCAAAGGCAGAAGGCTTTGTCTGGTCAGTTTCGGATGAGAGCATTGCAAGAGTTGATGCTAACGGACTATTAATACCCTTGAAGAACGGTGAGGCTATGCTGACGGTGAAGGAAACGGG
>JAZQHZ010000226.1:0-3516 GCA_045540855.1 Clostridia bacterium | reverse complement strand
ACCGCTGCCGGAGGAGCCGAGAATTGCCACTATCGAGCCTTCGTCCATCGAAAAATTTACATTCTTCAAAACCTCGGTACGTCCGAAGCTTTTCTTGATGTTTTTGATTTCAAGTATAGCCATTCCTGTCCCTCCTTATCCCTTGTAGTAATCGAATTTCTTTTCTATGTAAGCAAATAAAAGTGTAAGTATTCCGCACATTGCGAGGAAGAAGAGGCCTGTTGAGAATAACGGCCAGATGAGACCTTGCTTTGCGAAACGCTCTGCACCCATTATGATTTCTGCAACGCCGATTACTCTTGCAAGCGAGGTATCCTTTACAAGTGTAAGAACCTCGTTTGACATAGGTGCAATAACTCGCTTTATAACCTGCATAAGAACGACCTTGAAAAATACCTGTGAACGTGTCATACCAAGCACCTGACCGGCTTCGTACTGTCCCTGCGGAATACTTTCGATTCCGCCACGGTAGATTTCAGAGAAGTATGCGGCATAATTAATTATAAATGCAACAAGAGTTGCACCCATTCTTGAGCCGAAGCTCCAGCCCCATAACAAGCCCGGTACATAAAGTACCACGAAAAGCTGAAGCATAAGAGGTGTACCTCGTATTATCCATACAAAGGTTTTCATAAGCCATTTCAGCGGATGGAACTTTGACATAGTACCGAAGGAAATTAAAAGTCCTAACGGAAGAGCCGCTGCAAGTGTGATTATGAAAATAAACAGGTTTTGTCCGAAGTCCTTTGCAAGTGAAGCAAAAATATCTATTGTTTTGGGATCGGACATCCATTGCCATATTCCGGTAAAAAAGTTCATATTTTAATCCTCATATTCACCAAAAAGCCGTCCGGAACCTTCGCACCGGACGGTTTTTTAATTGTTTTTCTGATTATTCAACAGTTACAAGATCCTTTAAGTTGTACTTCTCTGCAATCTTGTCAAGTGTACCGTCAGCCTTTAACTCTGACATAGCCTTGTTTACCTCAGCAGTTACGTCTGAGCCCTTTCTGAATGCTACGCCGTAGTTCTCGCTGTCGAAGTTCTTGTCGATGATTACGAGATCCTCAAAGTCTGTGCCTTCGCCTACTGAGCCGAGAGCCATAATGTAGTCGATTACAACAACGTCACTTACGCCTGCTGCAACGTCCATAAGACCCTTTGCCTGTGAATCAACCGGTGTGAACTCTGCATTTGCAAAAAGCTCATTTGTTGTAGCGAGCTCTTCACCTGCTGAGCCGGCCTCTGCAACTACTGCCGCACCGTCAATTGACTCAGTGAACTTGTCCTTGTCAGCACTCTTTACAATCATAACCTGTCTGTTTTCCATATACGGAATTGTGATTGACATATTCTCTTCTCTTTCCGGTGTGATTGTCATACCGTTCCAGATACAGTCAATCTGCTTTGATGAAAGCTCGATTTCCTTAGCATCCCAGTTAATCTCAACAAACTTTGCCTCAACGCCGAGCTTGTCTGAAACTGCCTTTGCGAACTCTGTCTCAAAGCCGATAAGCTCATCGCCTTCCATATAGTTCATCGGAGCAAATAATGTGTATCCTATTACCATATTGCCCTTGTCCTGAATATAAGCAAGGTCTGAAGCGTTGTCTGTTGTCGGAGCCTGTGAGGTACAAGCTGCCATTGAAACCATTGACGCTGCTGCTAAAGCCGCAGCTAAAATTCTCTTTAAGTTCATAATTAAAAACCACCTTTTAATATATTTTAAGTATAATGGTATTTTACCACGATAAAGTGATAAAGTCAAGCCTTTTATTGAAAATTGTTATCCATACAGTATTTTTGCGGTTTAAATTACGGAATTTATACACAAATACCGAAAAATTGTGCAAAACTATATAAAAAATCGACATCTTTAATAAAGGCTATTGACTTTAGTGCGTTAAAATGTTAAAATTGTATCAAAAATAGGAGGTGTATTCTAATGGGAATTAAAAAAGAAGTTTACGGCACAATGCCGACAGGTGAGGCAATACATCTGTATACACTTGACAACGGTAACGGAATGACTGCTGAGATTTTAAACTACGGCGGAATTGTCAAGAGCCTGTATGTAAAGGATAACAAGGGTAAGAAAACAGACGTTGTTTTAGGACGTGATTCACTGTGGGATTACCTTAAAAATGACGGTTATTTAGGTGCGCTAATCGGTCGCCATGCAAACCGAATCAAGAAGGGTGAATTTGAGCTTAGCGGCAAGATATATAATGTTGGAATCAACGAGGGAAAGAACAGTCTCCACGGCGGTGTCAAGGGCTTTGATTCAAAGGTCTGGGACGTGGTTGAGGACGGAACAGAGGAAGAGCCATCACTCATTCTTTCGATTATGTCGAAGGACGGCGAGGAAGGCTTCCCGGGCAATCTTGCAGTTTCGGTGACATATACGCTCACGAAGGAAAATTCTCTCAAGATTGCATACAGAGCAGTAAGTGATGCAGATACAGTATGCAATATGACAAACCACAGCTATTTCAACCTTGCAGGTCACGGCAGTGGTACGATTGACAAGCAGATTATGCAGATCAATGCAGATTTCTACACACCGAACGACAGTGAATGTATGCCGACGGGTGAGGTATTGAATGTATTCGGAACTCCGTTTGATTTCAGAGTACCAAAGCCGTTAGGACAGGATATCGCCGCATCATTCCCGCAGATTAAGGCAGTGGGCGGATATGACCATAACTATATGTTAAGCGGCAGAGGCTACCGTAAGGTTGCAGTTGCAGCCTGCGAGGAAAACGGCATTGTGATGGAGGTATACACAGACCAGCCGGCAATGCAGTTATATACTGCAAATGCACTCACAGAGGGAGTGTACAAGAGAGGTAAGGAATACAAGGTGCATCAGGCATTCTGTCTTGAGACACAGTGTGTACCGAACGCAATGGAATTTGCACACTATCCGGGACCGGTATTAAAGAAGAATGAGGTTTATGATACTGTTACGGAGTATAGGTTTATAATGAAATAATTTAAGGAGATGCAGGTGCATCTCCTTTTTGAGTGAATTTAAATTTGGGGTTTATCGGGGAGTTTGCACTTGCCCGAACGATTCAAACGGGCTCTGCCCCAAGACGTTCAGCTTTAATTGCTCGCAACGTATATCCCCGGTTCTTTTTCTGTCTGCAGTAACAGAAAAAGAACGAAAAAGAATACCGTTCAAGAGGGAAATTCCCTCTTGAAAATCTCCCTTTAAAGGGTGCAGCGGCAGGCAAAGCCTGCATACGAAGGTGTCGTGGGAATTTGCAAGAGGGTGCAGTCTGAATTTGCAAACGTAACCCACAAATTGCCAAAAACAAACCCAACAAAATTACTCTTGTATGGCATCGGGTTTCATCCCGCCGCAACGATTGGGCAAAGCGAAAGGGGATTTTTAAGGGGAAAACATCTTTTAAAATGTTTTCCCCTTAAACGGCATTCTTTTGCTTACTTTTCTACTGCTGTAGGTAGAAAAGTAAGTAGGGGTACCAACGACATAACAATAAGCACTGC